>CADEDX010000410.1 GCA_902826195.1 uncultured Bradyrhizobium sp.
TCGATTCGGAGCGGATATTAAGAGGCTTTTTTCGGGCGGGATTGTCGACGAGGATGCGCTGCCGCGTATCAGGGGTCCAGGCCTGAAACAACTCGAGCAGATGGCCGGCGTCGGGCATTTCTCCCTCGACGCGCGGGTGCGGCCGGTCGCCGCCCGATACATCCGCGCCGGATCGGCTTTCGCCAGCGATCCGGAAACCACCTGCCCATGGCTTCCTCTCTTGATATCTCTTCTTGTTTATCTCACATGGTCGTATCCGCACCATAGCGACACGGTCGCAGGGCAGGATACGTTCCGGACATGTTGACAATCCCGGCGATGACGTCAAGTTTCGCCGCTCCAGGGATGGGCGCAAAAGCGCTCCAGGGATGAGCGCGGACGCAAGATCGTCGCGGGTAAAGGAGACAAGAATGGCGGTTGCGGAGGAAAAAACCTCGCCCGAGAAGAGCTGGCACGCCATCGTGCTGCAAACGCTCAAGCGCAATGATATCCGCCTCGTCCCCTACGTGCCCGATCGCGTCCTGACGCCGCTGATCAAAAACCTGCACGCCGATCCCTACTTTACAACCTTCGCTACCGCGCGCGAGGAAGAAGCCGTCGGCATCGTCTCCGGCGCCTGGATGGGCGGCATGCGCAGCGCCGTACTGATGCAGACATCAGGGTTTGCCACGCTGGCCAACGTGCTGGCTTCTCTGGCGGTCCCCTACCAGATCCCGTTGATCATGTTCGTGTCCGAGCGCGGCACGCTCGGCGAATTCAACTACGGCCAATCGCTGGTGTGCCGCACCATGCGCCCGGTCCTGGATTCGCTCGCGATGGAGCACCATACCGCGACGCGGATCGACGAGTTCGAGTTCATCGTCGACCGCTCCATCAAGCAGGCCGTCACCACGCAGGCGCCGGTGGCGCTGATCCTCTCGCCGCTTCTGACCGGCGGCAAAGTCTTCGACAAGTGAGCGATCCCATGAGCAGCAGTCCCGTCCGCAACACCAAGGTCATGAACCGCTTCGATCTCACCTCGCGGCTGGTCGCGAAACTGAAGCACGAGGAAGCCGTGATCGGCGGCATCGGCAACACCAATTTCGACCTGTGGGCCGCCGGCCACCGGCCGCAGAATTTCTACATGCTCGGCAGCATGGGCCTCGCCTTCCCGATCGCGCTCGGCGTGGCGTTGGCGCAACCGGACCGGCGCATATTTGCCCTCGAGGGCGACGGCTCGCTGTTGATGCAGCTGGGATCGCTTTCGACGATAGCGACGCTAAAGCCGAAAAACCTCACCATGGTGGTGATGGACAACGGCATCTACCAGATAACCGGCGCGCAACCGACGCCGGGCGCCGCCGTCGCCGATATCGTCGCCATTGCGGTCGCAAGCGGGCTGACTAATTCGAGCTGGGCGGCGGACGAAGACGATTTCGAGCGCCTGATCGAGCAGTCGATGTCGACCACTGGGCCAACGCTGATCGGCGTCCGCATCGACGACAAGCCTGGCACGGGCACCACCCGCCGCGATCCCGTCCAGATCAGGGAACGCTTCATGCACGGAATGGGCGTTCGGGAACCCCTCTGAAAAGCAATTACAAGGTCATCGAACGTTCGCACGCGCGGGGTCTCTTTCCAGCGCGTGAATCGTGCTATGGCACCGCGATGACCATCATCCTTCGACTAATCGCCTGGGGCTTTGCCGCGGCCGTCGCCTATGCGACGCTCGGCCCGGCGACACAACGGCCGCACTCGAACCTTGGACAGAACGGCGAGCATGCCTTTGCTTTCGTCTTGCTGGGGCTGGCTTTCGGACTGGCCTATGCGCGCGCGCCGGGGCGCACGGCCGTTCTCGTCATCGTCTATACAGGCCTTGTCGAGGTGCTGCAGTTTCTGGCGCCCGGGCGACACGCGCGGCTGAGCGACTTTGTGGTCGACGCCCTGGCGGCTTGCGCTGGACTTGTTGGTGCCAGGGCGATCGACTGGACGATCGGACGCCTCCGGCGATCGGCGGCATAGCGCCCGCCACGAAAAATTCTCGCAGGGACGAGCCCCGCGAGGATCAGTCAGCAAGCTTCAATCGGTTAGTCGATGATCCTGACGACCCGGCGCGTGCGCGGATCGACGATCACGCGGCGATCATTGACAACCGCGTAGCGATACTCGGTGTATTGCGGCACCGGCCGCAGTTCGACGGTCGTCGGCAGCGGTTCGCCGACCACGACGCGCTCCTGAACCACGACAGACCGCTCGCGCGGCAGTCCGGTGATCACCGCGTTCGGGATCTCCACGGCTGCGCCGACTGCAGCCCCCACGGTGCCGCCGACCATGGCGCCGATCGGGCCGCCGACCTGGCCGCCCGCAGCAGCGCCGTCCGCAGCGCCCTGCGCCGTCGTCGATTGGGCAAATGCCGCGCCGGGGATCAGCAGCGAAGCAGCCACCAGTGAAACAGCCAAACGTTTGTTCATTGCACCCTCCAGTGAATTGGCAATGCGTTTCAACACTTGGAGCCGCGAGAGGTTCCGGATCCGAAGTACCAACAAAAAGGGCCGCGCCGAAATTCCGGCGCGGTTCCAGTCACGAGGAGTTCCAGTTCGAGAAAAGTGAATCGTATCGAGTAGCCTCTTCCAATCAGCCCTGGGCGACCTGGTGCTGCGCCATCATTTCCAGCGCGCGCACCATGCCCGAATGATCCCACGCCTTGCCGCCATGGGCAGCGCAGGAATTGAACAACTGTTGTGCCAGCGCCGTGCTCGGCAGCGAGAGCCCAAGCGTCCGCGCGCCCTCCAGCGCCAGATTGAGATCCTTCTGGTGCAGTTCGATCCGAAAACCCGGCTCGAAATTGCGCTTGATCATGCGCTCGCCATGCACTTCGAGAATCCGCGACGATGCAAAGCCACCCATCAGCGCCTGCCGCACCAGCGCCGGATCGGCGCCGGCTTTCGATGCGAACAACAGCGCTTCGCTTACCGCCTCGATCGTCAACGCGACAATGATCTGGTTGGCCACCTTGGTGGTCTGCCCGTCGCCATTGGCGCCGACCAGCGTGACGTTCTTGCCCATCTTGTCGAACACCGGCTTCATGGTGTTGAACGCGCGCTCCGGCCCGCCCACCATGATGGTCAGGCTCGCGGCCTTGGCGCCGACCTCGCCGCCCGAAACCGGCGCGTCGAGATAATCAGCGCCGAGCGCCTCGACCTTCTTGGCAAACTCCTTGGTCGCCAGCGGCGAGATCGAACTCATGTCGACGACGATCTGCCCTTTCGAAAGCCCGGCCGCGACGCCATCCTGGGCGAACAACACCGCTTCGACATGCGGCGTATCCGGCACCATGATGATGACGACGTCCGACTTCTCGGCGACTTCCTTGCCGGACTTGCAGAGCACGCCACCGGCAGAAACAAGCTCGGAAGCGACCGGGACGACGTCATGCAGAAACAGGCGGTGACCGGCGGCCTGGAGATGGCTGGCCATTGGGCGACCCATGGTGCCGAGGCCGATAAAACCGATATCAATCATTTCAACTCCCCTTCGACGTTTTTTTGTTCAGGTATCGGCCGTCAGTGCGGCGTGCCAACCGAGGCCTTCGATCGTCGTCGTCCTCGGCTTGTATTCGCAGCCGACCCAGCCACGATAACCAATAGCGTCGAGATGACGGAACAGGAAGGGATAGTTGATTTCGCCCGTGCCCGGCTCGTTGCGGCCGGGATTGTCGGCAAGTTGGACATGGGCGATGCGGGAGAGGTGTTTCTGCAGCGAGCGGGCGATGTCGCCCTCCATTACCTGCATGTGGTAGATGTCGTACTGCACAAACAGGTTGCTTGAGCGCACGTCCGCGATGAGTTGCAGCGCCTGCGCGGTCTTGTTGAAGGAAGAAGCCGGGAATAGCGATCGTGTTGATCGGTTCGATCAGCAACTTGATCCCCTCTTTGGCAAGCACATCCGCGGCAAAGCGAAGATTTCCGACCAGGACCTCGTTGAGATCGCATGCACCAGCACCGTCAGGCGCAATGCCGACGAGGCAGTTGAGCTGGCGGCAATCGAGCGCGCTGGCGTAGTCGACGGCGCGCGCGACGCCGTCGCGAAACTCGTCGACCCGATCAGGCAGAATGGCAATGCCGCGCTCACCTGCCGCCCAGTCGCCCGCAGGCAGATTGTGCAGCACCTGCGTCAGTCCGTGCTGGTGCAGTTGTTCGCGCAGCTCGGCCTTTTCGAAATCATACGGGAACAGATATTCGACCCCACTGAATCCCGCAGCCTTGGCGGCGGCGAAGCGATCGAGGAACGGCTGCTCGCCGAACAGCATGGTGAGATTGGCGGCAAATCTGGGCACGATCTGGTCTCCTCGGTTTACGCCGGCAGCAGCTTGCCGGATTGCGGCGCGGCCGATCTGGCCGGCGTGTCGTCCAGCGGCAGATCGAGCACCTCCTCGAATTCGACGATGTTGTCGATCTCCGTGCCCATCGCGATGTTGGTGACGCGTTCGAGAATGAACTCCACGACGACGGGCACCTGGAATTCGACCATCCATTCCCGCGCGGTGGCGAACGCCGCCTGCGCATGGTTCGGATCGGTGACGCGGATCGCCTTGCAGCCGAGCCCCTCGGCGACGGCGACGTGGTCGACGCCATAGACCCCGAGCTCGGGCGCGTTGATGTTCTCGAACGAGAGCTGGACATGGTAGTCCATGTCAAAGCCGCGCTGCGCCTGGCGGATCAGGCCGAGATAGGAATTGTTCACGACGACGTGGATGTAGGGCAGCTTGAACTGGGCGCCGACCGCGAGCTCCTCGATCAGGAACTGGAAATCATAATCGCCCGACAGCGCCACGATCTGGCGCGACGGATCGGCGGCGCGGACGCCTAGCGCCGCCGGCAGTGTCCAGCCGAGCGGACCGGCCTGCCCGGCATTGATCCAGTTGCGCGGACCATAGACGCCCAAAAACTGCGCGCCAGCGATCTGCGACAATCCGATCACGCTGACGTAACAGGTGTCGCGTCCGAACGCCTTGCTCATCTCCTCATAGACGCGCTGCGGCTTGATCGGAATGTCCTCGAAATGACTCTTGCGCAGCATCGTGCGCTTGCGGTCCTGGCAAGCCGCCGGCCACGCCTGCCTCTCCCTGAGTTTGCCGGCCTTGCGCCACTCCTTGGCGACCGCGACGAAAAGCTCCAACGCCGCCCTGGCGTCGGACACGATGCCGAAATCGGGATTGAAGACGCGGCCGATCTGCGTCGGCTCGATATCGACATGCACGAAGGTGCGCCCTTTGGTGTAGGTCTCGATCGAGCCGGTGTGGCGGTTGGCCCAGCGGTTGCCGATCCCCAGCACAAAGTCGGATTGCAGCATGGTCGCATTGCCGTAGCGGTGGCTGGTCTGGAGGCCGACCATGCCCGCCATCAGCACGTGGTCGTCGGGAATAGCGCCCCACCCCATCAGCGTCGGCACCACGGGAACGTTGACAGCCTCCGCAAACTGCACCAGCAGCTCCGACGCGTCGGCATTGATGACGCCGCCGCCCGCGACGATCAGCGGCCACTCCGCCGCGTTGAGCATGTCGAGCGCCTTCTCGATCTGCTTTCGCGTGGCTGCTGGCTTGTAGACCGGCAGCGGCTCATAGGTCTCGTCGTCGAACTCGATCTCGGCCAACTGCACGTCGAGCGGCAGGTCGATCAGCACCGGACCGGGCCGGCCGGATCGCATGATGTGAAACGCCTGGCTGAACACGCGCGGCACCAGCGCCGGTTCGCGCACCGTGACCGCCCATTTCGTCACGGGTTTTGCGATGGATTCGATATCGATCGCCTGAAAATCTTCCTTGTAGAGCCGGGCGCGCGGCGCCTGCCCTGTAATGCACAGGATCGGGATCGAGTCCGCGATCGCCGAATAGAGCCCCGTGATCATGTCGGTTCCGGCCGGGCCCGAGGTGCCGATGCAAACGCCGATATTGCCGGCCTTGGCGCGGGTATAGCCTTCGGCCATATGGGAAGCGCCCTCGACATGGCGCGCCAGAATGTGGCCGATCGAGCCGCGCTTCCTCATCGCGGAGTACAGCGGGTTGATCGCAGCGCCCGGCACGCCAAAGGCAATGGTGACGCCCTCCTTTTCCAGGATCCGTACGGCCGCATCGATCGCTCGCATCTTCGCCATGTCGCGCCTCGCTGTTTGCTCGACATGATGATCACGGCAATGACGGACGATCTCAACGCAGCTGAATTTGTTTCCCGCGATGTGGAATGATCGACAGAATGCACGTTGAATCAGTCGGTTGGATCGGCGACACCGTGAAACATTTGGATGCTGGCCACGCGAAGCAGGCGCAGGGATGTACGAGAGCCGTCTCCGCGCTGGTCGATT
>CADEDX010000411.1 GCA_902826195.1 uncultured Bradyrhizobium sp.
CAAGAGGCGTTCGAATCTTCAGCCTGAAATGAGACTCTTCACCCAGCGGACGATTACTTGAATCGGGTGCTTCGAGCGAGGCTCGGATTCCACGACTATTTGTACGCCCTCAGGTCTCCAAGAAGGCCTGAAGAGCGTTCCGGAGAGCTGAATTTTGCCGATAAGCCCTACCCTGGCGATGATCAGGACTGCAAAGTTCACCCCAACCGCCGCACTTTCGACGATCCCCTGCATGGTATCAACATCCTGCAGACTTGGCAGCGGTTCGAAACTCGGATGCGAATGCCATTCGCCGAGATAATTGTAGCGGGTGAAGTCGGCGCCGGTTCTTGCGAAGAACTCGTCCAGCTGCGGCTGATGTTCGGCGGGATCGCGCAGAAAGTGCGCGCTCGAGCCGCCCGAGCGCTGCACGGTGACGTCTACGAGGCGAAATGTGTCGTCACCGACATGCTCCCCAAGCAGCAGGCCGCCGATTTCGCGCCTCTTGGCGCGGCGCATCTCGCTATGGAGGTGCTTCAGAAGGCGGTATGGAAGCAGCAGTTTCATCTATCAGTTTCTTCAGAAGGCCCTTGATCCGTTCGGTCTCCTGGATGGCAAGCTCGGGATCGGCGGAAGCGGAGTCGACCGGAGCAACCGTGCCTACGTCGATCGGTCTTGTGTCGAACGGCTGTTGAAACACCCACCGTTCCGAAAGACCGATCATGTAGACCGACGCAGGAAACATTGAAGGCACCCGGGGGATCAGCGTGTCAACGGCCAATCGGGCTGCATGCGCGGCGATTGCCGTGACATCGGCATCGTCTGCGATCATCGGATGACCGTCGTCGCGCGCTTCATAATCCTCATTCGCAAGCTCTGGCGGGAGTCCTTGTTCCGCCGACCATTGTTCAACCTGCGCCCGCATCGTCGCGGGATCCGGCTCGATGCCGTGCCGATGTCTCGCGATCAAGCCTCCGAATCCGCCACCGAACACCCTTGCCCAAACCATCGACTTCTTTCCGACGCTGACGGCGGCACAGAGGTAGTTGAACACGCGAGCGTCCGCGGAGGCATCGACAAGGACGTCGACCGCACTGAGCTGTTCGATGAGTGTTTCGATGCTATCGCTGGAATGTTGGCCGCCCAGCCGGTATTTTCTGACATCGCGGGAGGCCAGTGGATTGACCAGCTCGATACGGCGCGCGACCGCGTCGGCCTTATGGAAGCCGATCTCCCGCCAATCGAGATCGTTGCGGACAAGATTGTCAGGCAGCATTACGTCATCGTCGACCAGGAGGAAGCTGCCGATGCCGGCGCGCGCAAGCATCACCGCCAATTTGCTTCCGAGCGATCCGCAGCCGACGATTGCAACGCTTCGGTCCGCAAGAGCGGCATGTCCTGGGTCGAGGCGTTTCGCTTGAGGCTGGGGCAGGATGATTTTCAGGCGAAACGCTGTATTGTCGCTCCAGACAGAGTAGGCCCGGACCTGCTCGCCTTTGACGATGAGTACGTATCGAACGTCCGGCACACCGAACCCGATGGCGAGCGCGGCATCATAAAGGTCGCTTTTGGTCTTTACGCGCGGAAGGGAGACGGTTTCCGGCCAGCACAGGATCACGGCGCCGGATGCGTACCCTTCGTCGACGACCGCCCGTGGAATGGAAGTTTCCGTCCATGTCTCTCCGGCCCCGTCCTTCGCCCAGTCAAGAACATGAACTGCCGTCTTGTCGCGGTAAGTGGCGACGACCGATGCCTCACGCATGTCGCCAGCGGCCAGATCCTTGAGGAAGGAGGTGGATTTTCGTGTCAGCACGAAGCGCATGCTCTCGCTGCGAAGATCCTGACCGAGGGTCGTGGAATGACGCGAAGCGGTGATGCCGGCCTCACCTGAAGGCGGGTTCTCGGTTACAAGCAGGCGGTAGGCGCTTTCGATCATGTCGGCGCCGGTAATTTCCGGATGCCAGTTATCCGCGCCGTATTCCAGGCATAGCTCGCCACCCGCTCCCCATTGGTGCCCCGACCACCTCGAGGTTTCGTCTCTGGGCACGACTAGGGGCGGGGAATGCGGAAAATGATTGGGGTATCGCAGCGAGATTACATAAGCCCGCTCCCCGATACGTATCTCTGCGTCCCAGATTTGGCGCAACGAGGTGTCGAGCCGCCAGTCGCCCGGAACGAGCCAATCGGCGCGCGAGACGAGCGCCTCAAGTCCGGCTCGTTCTCGTTGGGCACGTTCGGGATTTTCGATCGACCAGATCACGCAAAGCCATCGGGGGTCGCGGGCCCGGTGCGACGGTTCGGAAAACTGAGGGGAGGCGCCACCGCCGCGGCCGGCTTCAGCAAGCCCGCCGAGTCCATCGCCTTGGAGGCTTTCGCCGCCTTGTCGCCCTTGGCGGAAAGCTCCTCTACCGCGGTCGGGTAGTCGAGATTGGCTCGTTTGCGGTTCGACCCGAAGATGTTCCGCACCGGTTCGGTCGCTGCATTGTAGGCGGCTTGACCGATAACGGTTTCGGTCCCGGTAGAACGCTTCTGCTCGTTCTCGGCAGCGACGACGCCCCGGCTGACAGAGCAGCGCACGAGCTCGCCTTTCATGCCGAGTCGGGTGACCGTCATGGGTCCGTATTCATAGCCTATGGCCAAGCCCAGGCTCGTAGCATCCGTGCCCTTTGCCTTGAGCCGCATCAATGCCAGATTGAAGCTGCTTCGCATTCCGGCGGCGCAAAGCGTCATGTTGCTGATGGTCTCTTCGGCGTCGGTGGTTTGCGCGGTGCCCTCGACCAAAAGACCGTGCACGCAGTCGCCAATATAACGGACCTTGCGGCCGGCGAAGTCTTCATGAAGGACTGCGTCGAGCTCGGTACGCAGGATATCGAGGGTCCTCACGACGTGCTTGGCGTTCGCGTCGGTTGCGATGTTGCTGCTCACGTAGGCGGTAAATCCATCGATGTCGGCGTAGACCGTTGCGGCATCCTGCCGGCGGGAGTTTTTCACTGACAGGGCTTCGATGTCGAGCGTTCGATATGGCGGCGTATGACCGGAAAACTCGAAAATCCCGATCGGATTGTTCTCGAGATCGTCCTTCCACTCCTTTACGATTTGATCCGCGCTCAATCCGAGGTTCGCAGGGTCCTGCGACGTCTTGACCTCTTCCGGCGTGAGGGGGGTGGTGTTTTCGTTTTCCGCGTCGGCCAAGCCTATGACCCTGCGCGCCTTGTTGGTGAGGAAGATGCCGCCGACCTTGCCGCCCCCGGAGCGCTTGGCCGCATGGTTCGCTGGCTCGCCCAGGAACAATGGTTCGCGATGTCCTCGGCGCCCGTTGTTCACGGCAAGCGCCTGGCCGGTGTCGATTCCGATACGCATCTTGGCTGCGGGATGGTCCGCATCTTCGCCCGTCCGGGCCAGGACGTCGATGATGAGCTGTCCGAGAGCGACTGCCTTGTGAACCCGTTTCGATTCGGAGTCGTACGGCTTCGTGACGACCGAATGCAGTCGCTGATTGTGGAAGTCGACAAAAAGGGCATCCACCTGCTGAAGTATACGGTGAACTGCCCGGTAATGCAGATTCAGGAAGCGAAGCGTACGGCGATGACAGGTTTCGCCCTCTACATCCGTCACCCGCAGCATGTCGCCGAGGTTCAGGATATCGGCGTAAAGATGCACGCCGTGGACGCGATAGGCCACGTGCCGGGGCAGGTTGCCGAGATCGGTATCGCGCACGTACTCCTTGATCTCGATGTCCTTCAGCGGCAGCCCGTCGATCTTGGCATCGATGCGCTTGGTCGCTCGGCCTTCGTTCCAGGTACGGGCACCCATGTATGCCTCAATTACAGTTTCGATCGCATTCGGATGCGATGCTTGCGTGTTGACGGAGAGGCAGTACAGCCCCGATGAGAGCAGATGGTGCGGCCGCATTCGACTGCAAGCGGCTATCCCCAGTTTTCCATCTGCGATGAGTTCGCCGGGACGAAGGGGACACCGCTTCCGGATCCTAAGGTCAGTCGTCTCAATGCATGCCACAGCGGCGCCGAATTGGTTGCCCAATGCAGCATTCATCGCATTGAGTCCTGACGCGGGCCAGCACGTCGAGTCCTGCATCGCTCACTTCCGCTTCAGCCGCACCCTTATCTGTAGGCGGCGGCCTGCAGCGGGAGAACCATTGAAACGCTCGAGGTGTTGTCGGGCATTAACGCGAGAACGTCCTCGCCATTCTTGATCCGCGGGTCGGCTGCGGTCCCGGCCACCTTCAGCTTGACATAGGCATTCGTGCATAGCCCGAGCATGCCCTTTTCGCGCTGAATCTTGCATGCGTAGATCTTGGCTACCGGAGGTTCTCTAGGTTTGATCGCATTGCTGCCTCCTTCCTCGGATTTGTCCCATCGGACATCAAAGCTTTTCAAGCCGCTTTTCTCCGCGACCAGGCGGCCCGGTAGGCGCCCGGGTGCTTCTTCCGAAACCAAAGTTGCTTGGTTTCCATTTGTGACCAGTTTGCTCATGAGGGCAATTTGCGTCGCCCTCATATCGGAGTGTTGCGCCATGACGGTCGAAAAATCGCGCAATGAGAAGAACGTGACGGCGCAGAAGAACAACAGCACCATCGAAATCCCCCCGATCAGCCTTGCCTGATGGGAGAGGATCGTGCGCGATGTGAGCACGGCCACGAAAACGAGCGCGGCGGTGCAACCCGTGACTTGGAAAAGCATCTTCAAGGCCTGGTCACGTAGCAACTCAGAAAGAAGTGCGTCCTGGCGGCTATAGATCCATAGCCCGACCGCCGAGAAACAGACGACGACGGCCGCCGCTCCCGTCGCCACCACGGGCATGAACCTGCTTTGTGCAGCGAAGGTCTGCTCCGGTTCGGCTCTCTGCAAAAGCGGACTTAGCACCGTATCGTAGAACGCGCGGGGGGGATTCGCGACTTCAACGAGTGTGGCGCACATCGCGCATTTGGCCAGATGCTCCTGTTTGGCTGGCGACAGCTCACGCGATAGGAATTGCTCGACCTCTAGCGGGTCGAGACATTCCGGCGTAGGATAAGCAGCCTTGGCCACGGCCTCCAGATCCCGCTCGCGCAGTTCGTCGAGAGACATGCCGAGACGGTCGGCCCTAGTGGTTAACCAGGCCTCCATTTGGTCGGGGGTCTTGTTGCCAAGCGGTGCTGGCGTAAGTTCGGTCGCTAGATTGGATAGTTCGCGCATGGGAAATCACTCTTTGAAATTGTGGTGCTATAATAAGAACCGATCGGGCGAAGCCGTTTTTACATGAACCCGGAAAAATATATTTCTGAGACGACAGGCCTCAAATTCAAATTCCTATTGAGAAAACAATAACTTATGGAGCTTGTCGCGAACGCGGTGGAGCCGGACCGCTGTTGCAGAGTAACTTTGGCCAAGTTCTTGGGCGGTTTCCCGCAAGTTTTGTCCCTTCAGGAGGAGGAGCAACAACCTGTTTTCCTCGGGCAAAAGGGATGTGTGCGCCAACGCCAGGGCCTCTCCGAATAACAGGTGGTCTTCGCTTTGTGCCGGCTCAAGGGTGATTTCCGGAGTGCCTAATTCTCTCGCCTCGTTCTCCCGCAGTTGCTGGCGTCTTTTGTTTTCCGCGTGATCGTTCGCCACATTGACGGCCGTTCGCCAGACATAGGCCCGCAGTTGAGGCGCGCCATCTATTTTGGCGAACGGTTTCGCTTTGACCAATCGGATGAAAACTTCCTGCGCGGCGTCTTCGGCAGCGGTACGGTCGCGCAGGCGCCTCCATACGATGGCCGTCACAAACGGCCAGAGCAGTAGAAATAACCTGCGCCAGGCAGCATCGTCTTCCGGTTTCAAGGTCAGGACTTGGAGGATTGCGGCTAGATCTTCGCCATTTGCAGCCCCCGTCATGGCGCGTCGCAGCCTGCTAGGATCAGCTTCATCAATGCCACCCGCGGATGGAGACATTTTATGCGGTCTTCATCGCGACTTCCCGGCAGGGCGGATTCCATCTCCGCCTTCTCCATTGATTGGAGAAACCGGAATTTCACGTACTTGAATATCTCGTCAGGATCCTGCTCGATCGATTTTCTTTCGAGATGGTCGGCGATGCTGACCCGCATCCAACCTTCGACGGTCAGATTTGACGTCCACGAAAACGTACTGGTCAGGAATTCTTCTAGGAGTAGCTCTGCCGGTTTGAATTCCCTTCCCCGCTCATGATCCACCGATAGCCTGGCCGAGCGCAGCATCCGTGAAAAATCCGTGATTGGAATATTCCAGAGAAAGGGTAGCCAATATTCCTGGAGATAAAATCGGCTGACCAACTGAGGTCCCCGCCGTTGGCCGAGATTCACATTGTGCACGGGAGCCGGATGAGGCTGGACGG
>CADEDX010000412.1 GCA_902826195.1 uncultured Bradyrhizobium sp.
GCCGCGCCATGGTCGAGAAGATGAAGGAACTGATCCCGCCGCACATGTTCCAGATCCCCATTCAAGCGGCGATCGGCGGCAAGGTGATTGCCCGCGAAACCGTTCGCGCGCTGCGCAAGGACGTTACCGCAAAATGCTACGGCGGCGACATCACGCGCAAACGCAAACTTCTGGAGAAGCAGAAGGAAGGCAAGAAGAAGATGCGGCAGTTCGGCAAGGTCGACATCCCGCAGGAAGCGTTCATCGCGGCGTTGAAGGTGGATAGCTGATTCAACACCGTCATTCCGGGACACGCCAACGGGCGTGGACCCGGAATCCATGACGCGGCGTGAATGCTGGAAGAAATGGATTCCGGGCTCGCGCTTTGCGCGACCCGGAATGTCGACGGAGAGGTCCAGCCAGCCTCATGAGGGGATCGATTTCAAGGCGCTCGATCGTCTTGCTCTCGCTGGATGAATAAGCCACCATCCCCCCTGCTCGATCATAAATACAAAAAGAGCGGGGAAACGCATGCGGGAGTCCTCCGGATCTTCCTACGGCTGGGTCGTCGTCGCCGTCGGCGCGCTGATGACCTGCGTGGCGTTCGGTTCGATGCTGTCGCTCGCCGTGTTTCTGCAGCCGATCTCGGAAGACATGGGCTGGTCGCGCAGCGGCGTGTCGGCGGCGGCGACGATCGACTTTCTCGCGATGGGGCTGGCGGCGTTCTTGTGGGGCACGCTGTCCGACCGCTATGGCACCCGCATCGTGGTGTTTTCAGGCACGCTGCTGCTCGGCGCCGGCTTGATCGGGGCGAGCCAGGCGACCAGCCTGTGGCAGTTCCAGTTTTTCTTCGGCGTGCTGATCGGCATCGCTGCGGGCAGTTTCTATGCCCCGATGGTGGCGGCGGCGAGCGCCTGGATCGAGCACCGCCGCAGCCTCGCGGTGGCACTGGTCTC
This sequence comes from uncultured Bradyrhizobium sp., assembly GCA_902826195.1. GTDB lineage: Bacteria > Pseudomonadota > Alphaproteobacteria > Rhizobiales > Xanthobacteraceae > Bradyrhizobium. The sequence continues at coordinate 936 of CADEDX010000412.1, forward strand.
GGCCGGCATGGGCGTTTCGCCGCTCACGGTGGCCCCCTTCGCGAGCTGGCTGATCACGAACTATGACTGGCGCACGGCGATGCTGACGATCGGCATCGTCGCGCTGACGCTGTTGATACCGGCCTCGTTGCTGGTGCGTCCCGCGCCGGCGCTGCCAAGCCCGGCGGCCGCCAATGGAACCGGCGCACCCGAGCGGGAATGGACCGTCGCGCAGGCACTCAAGACGCCGCAGTTCATCACGCTGGCGCTGGCGCACTTCGCCTGCTGCGCGGCGCATTCCGGGCCGATCTTCCACATGGTGAGCTATGCCATGATCTGCGGCATCGCCCCCCTCACCGCCGTCACCGTCTACAGCCTTGCGGGATTCTCCGGCCTCGGCGGCCGGCTGCTGCTCGGCGTGCTGGCCGATCGCTTCGGCGCCAGGCACGTGCTGGTCGGCGGACTGTTTGTCCAGGCCATGTCGATTGCCACCTACCTCACGGTCGGCCATCTCGGCGAATTCTACGCGCTGTCTGTCGTGTTCGGCCTCGCCTATGGCGGCGTGATGCCGCTGTATGCCGTGCTGGTGCGCGAATATTTCGGCGTGCGTATCATGGGCAGCATGTTCGGCGCGGTATCCGCCTTCGCCAGTCTCGGCATGGCGCTGGGCCCGCTCGCCGGTGGATGGGTGTTCGACACCTTCAACGCCTATAACTGGCTCTATGTCGGTTCCTTCGCCATCGGCCTTGCCGCCGTCGCCGTCGCGCTGAGTTTTCCGTCGGGCAAGCGGCCGTCGCAACCGTCGCTCGATCTGGGGCGGGCGAGGGCCTGAGTGTCCACTGCCTTGATCGAGGGCGGCGGATGGGTCACCATGGCGGCCAGGCTCAAAGAAGCAAAAGAACAAGTGAGTGCGAGGAACGCATGACCAAGCATCCCGGCCTCGACCTCGTCGAACGTGCCCGCGCGCTGGCGCCTCTCATTGCGCGCGAAGCCGACGCGATCGAGCGGACGCGGCGACTGACGCCTGATGTGACGCAGGCGCTGATCGAGAACGGGCTGTATCGTTCGCTGCTGGCGAAGAGTTTTGGCGGTACCGAGGCGCCGCTGGAAGTCTTCATGCAGATGCAGGAGGAGGTCGCCAAGGCGGACGCCTCGACCGCGTGGTGCCTCGGCCAATGCAGCGTCTGCGCGATGACCGCGGCCTATCTCGACCCCGACGCGGCCAACGAAATCTTCAACACGGCGCCGGGCATCCTCGCCTGGGGCGCGATCAAGCACCAGGTGCAGGCGGTGCCGGGCGGTTACATGGCGAACGCGCGCTGGGATTTTGCCTCCGGCTCGCGTCAGGCGAGCTGGCTCGGCGCGCATGTCGGTGTCGTCGAGGCCGACGGCACCCCGCGGCGCAAGGCGGATGGTTCGCCGGAGATCCGCACCATCCTGTTTCCGGTGACCAGCGCCACGATGTACGACGTCTGGGACGTGATCGGGCTGCGCGGCACCGGCACGGATTCCTATTCGGTGGAAAACCTGTTCATCCCGGAAAAATTTGCCGTGCTGCGCGACGAGGCGGAAGCCCGCCGCGAGAACGGACCGCTGTACAGGCTCTCCACCAACATGGTGTTCAGCATGGGCTTTGCCGCGACATCGGTCGGCGTCGCGCGGGCGACGCTCGATGCCGCGATCGAGCTGGCGCGCGGCAAGACCCCGCAAGCGCAAAAGGCGATGCGGGACAACAACGCCGTGCAGGGCGTCGTTGGCCGCATGGAGGCGCAGTGGCGCGCCACCCGCGCCTATCTCTATTCCGCGGCGGCGGAAGTCTGGCGCGATCTCGCGCGCGACGGAACGATCACGGAAGCGCATCGCATCGCGCTGCGCATCGCCGCGACCTGGAGCATCCACCAATCGGCCGCGGTGGTCGACACGGCGTACCACATGGCGGGCGCCACGGCCGTGTTCAATGCCAACCCCTTCGAACGCCGCTTTCGCGACATGCACGCCATCGCGCAGCAGATCCAGGGCCGCGACTCGCATTACGAGGATGTCGGCAAGGCGATCCTGTCGGGCCATCTCGAGGGAACTCCGACCGCGCGGTGACGCTCCGTAGTATTACGGACCAAGTCTTCCCCCGGGTTGTTAAACAATTCATGAAATCTCTAACGGAACTCTGCCGCTGGAGCTTCGTACGCCGCATGTTCAAGATTCGCTCGATCGCCGTTCGCCTCATCCTCGCCATTTCGGTGACGGTGGCTGTCGCCTGTGGCATCCTCGGAACTTTCTCGATCGCCCAGCAACGCTCGCTGACACAGCTCGCGCTCGATCAGCAGCTCAAGCTGCAATACGAGAGTGTGATCGCCGCGATCGACTATGAAGGCCGCGCCGCGCTGGCGGTGTCATCCCTGATCGCAGGCCTGCCGCCGGTCGCCGAGGCCGTTGCAAAAAATGATCGCGACGGATTGGGCAAGCTGCTCGGCGAGTCGCTGGAGGCGCTGAAGGCGCAAGGCATTCCGCTGATCTCGTTCTGGCGGGCGCCCGCGATTGGGATCTACCGCGTCCACGCGCCGAAAGTGTTCGACGACGACGCTTCGGCGCGGCGCACAACGGTGGTGGAGGCGATCAGGACCGGCAAGACCATCGTCGGCGTCGAACCCGGCCGCGAGGCGCTCTCGATCTTCGGCATGACGCCGATCGTGCGCGACGGCAAGACGCTGGCCAATGTCGACGTCGGCGCGGCCTTCGGCAAGGAATTCGTCGATCGCGCCAAGAAGCGCTTCGGCATCGAACTCGCGGTCTATTCGTCTGACGGCAAGGATTTCAAGAGGCTCTCCTCGACCTTCGGCGACGGCGTAGTCACCAACGTCGACGAACTCAAGGGCGTGTTCAGCGGCCAGCCGCTGCGCCGCGACGCGACGCTCGCAGGCCGTCCCGCCGCGATCTATGTCGGGCAGATCAAGAATTACGCCGGACAGCCGGTTGGCATTTTGGAGATCATCAAGGATACCACCGAGTACGAGGCCGCGGCGGCGACTTCGCAGCGCAGCCTGATCCTCGGCACGGTCCCATCCTGACCGGCGCGATCCTGCTGGCGTTGCTGCTCGGCCGCGGACTGTCGCGGCCGCTGGCCGCCATCACGGCAGTCATGAACCGCCTCTCCGGCGGCGAGATCGACGTAACGATTCCCGGCAGCGAGCGCCGCGACGAACTCGGCACCATGGCGAGCGCGGTCGAGACGTTCCGCCGCAGCATGATCGAGGCGCGCAGCATGCGCGAAGCCCAGGAGGCGTCCAAGCACCAGACCGAGCTCGAGAAGAAGGCGCTGCAGCGCCAGATGGCCGACCGCTTCGAGGCCGACGTCAAGAGCGTCGTCGCCGCGGTCACGCAAGCAACGACCGAGATGCAGCGCGTGGCCGGGGAGATCGCAACCAGCGTGAACGGCACCTCGCAGCGCGCCGCAGCCGCCGCAGCCGCGTCCAACGAGGCATCCGGCAGCGTCAACGCGGTGGCTGCCGCGACCGAACAGCTGGCGTCCTCGGTGACCGAGATCGGCCGTCAGGTGACCCATTCCAGCCAGGTCGCCGACAATGCTGTGGTCAAGGCCGGCGAGACCACCGAGATGGTCAGCAGCCTGGCTTCGGCGGCCGAAAAGATCGGCGATGTGCTTCGCCTGATCGGCGCGATCGCCAGCCAGACCAACCTGCTGGCGCTGAACGCCACCATCGAGGCTGCCCGCGCCGGCGAAGCCGGCCGCGGATTTGCCGTCGTCGCAGCCGAGGTCAAGGAGCTCGCCAACCAGACCGCCAAGGCCACGGAGGAAATCGCTGGCCAGGTCGCGGCGATCCAGGCCGCCACCGGCGACTGCGTGACGGCGATCGGCGGCATCAGCAACACCATCCGCGAGATCAGCGGCATCGCCACCACGATCGCCGCGGCCGTCGAAGAGCAGGATTCGGCGACGCGGGAAATCGCCCGCAGCGTCCAGCAGGCGGCCACCGGCACCAACGAGGTCTCGGTCAACGTCACCGGCGCCAGCGAAGCCGCCAAACAGTCGCGCACGCTGGCCGACAATGTCGCGGCCGCCTCCAGCCAGCTCGGCCAGCAGGCCGATGCCCTGCACAAGCGCGTCGACACGTTTTTGGCGGGCCTACGGGACGCGGCCTGATCGCTCGCGTCCGTCGATCCATGCTATAGCCGTGCGCATCATCGGATACGCACGGGAAGACGGATGAAAAAGCCGCTACGGAAGCAAACGGCAAAGCGCGTCACAAAGAAGCCTGCGGGCGCTGACAACGCCGAGATCGACGCCGTCTTCGGAGCCTATCCGCCACCGGTGAAATCCAGATTGCTGGCGCTGCGCCGGCTGATCTTCGACACGGCCAAGGCCACCAAGGGCGTCGGCAAGCTGGAAGAAGCTCTCAAATGGGGGCAGCCGAGCTATCTCACCACCGAGAGCAAGAGCGGCAGCACCGTTCGGATCGACCAGCTCAAGAATGAATCCGGCGGTTACGCGATGTATTTCCATTGCCAGACGGACCTGGTCGAGACGTTTCGCGAGATCTATCCGGAGCTGCGCTATGGCAGCAACCGCAGCATCCTGCTTGACGCCGGCGAGAAGCTGCCTGAGGCGGCGCTGCGCCACTGCATCGCGCTGGCGCTGACCTATCATGCAAGGAGGAAGGCGGGGCAAACCAAGTAGCCTGGAGGGACCCCGGGCGGTTCCCCCGCATATCGCTGCGCTCATGCGGGCTTCTGTAACGGGCCTTGGTAAGTCAATCCCTTTTTGCGTTATCCGCTTGCCGGGCACTTGCTTCTGTACGGGATCGGTGCGGTGACCGTCACCTTATGGGGTGCATGAGAGGAGCCGGCCGGCCAATCTACAGAAGCGTGGTTATGAGCCTACTTCCCGCATGGCGGCCTGACCGGATCCATCGTCCCGGCAAGGGACTTCGCTCGGAGAGAGCCTGGTGTCGTGGCCCGCCCAGAACCGATTGATACTCCTTGGTTAGGTTGCCGCGGCCTTGGCCACTGGGTTGAACGGCTTTGCGTCGGCGAGCATGCGATGCAAGATAACGGCGAGTTTGCGCGCCAAAGCCACCTTGGCATTGCGCATGCCCGCGCGTTTGGCGATCCGCATGGCCCAGCTCTTCAGCGCTGTGCAGCCCTTGATTGGCTTGGTCAGCATGACGTGAGCTGCCTGATAGAGCGCCTCACGCACGGATGCATCGCCAATCTTGCTGATGCGGCCGGTGTAGTCGGTTTGTCCGGATTGGTACTTCTTCGGCGTGAGGCCGAAATGCGCGCCGGTCGCCTTCGACGATGCGAACCGCTTGGGGTCGTCGATGGCGGAAGCATAGGTGAGAGCCACGATCGGACCGACCGAGGGCGTTGTCATCAACAGCCTGGCCTGCGGGTGCGACCTGGCCA
>CADEDX010000413.1 GCA_902826195.1 uncultured Bradyrhizobium sp.
GCGCCGTGTTAATAAGGCGGAACGGATACCGGATTCGAGGATTCGTCCTTACGAGGAGTGAATCCATGCTGACAACTCAAGTACGACGACCTGCAACTCGGACGCCGCGGGGCTGGGCGATATCCGTCTTGCACGAAGCCGGCGCCATCCGCGAGTGCGAGGCGCATGGTTGGATGACGGACCGCGCCGATCCCCATGCCCGTCATCATGCCGTCGAAATAGCCCGGCAGAATCCGCCGCCTGGCTTCTCCCCGGATGCCGCGGTGGCGGAGTTGCGCGAGGTTTTGGATTCGATCGGAGACATATGCCCGGAGTGCCCGCCGCACTGAAGGGGTGTTGTACATTGCGCTTTCTGAAGCAAACGCTTGTCTGTCCTGGTGCGGATGTGACCCATCTTTTTGTGTGCCGTGCCGCAATGGGCCGCCTCTAACTTCGCGCCCGCTTGAGTGCAGCCGTCAACCGCTCCTTCTCCTTGGCCCATTTGTTTTCTTCATTCTGCGCTCGGTTCTCCAGGGCCTCGATTTCCCCACGGATAGCCGCGATCTTTTCGACATGACGTCCCTCTGCCTGCTCCAACGCGGCCTGCGCAGTTGCGCCAGCTTTCTGCCGGCGTTCACGATCCTTCTGTCGGGCGGCTTCTGCCTTCGCTTCTTCGCGTTCGCGTATCCGTCGCTCGCGTTCGTAGGATAGCGCGGCCTTCCGCTCCCAATCCTTGTCGACGCGCGGGGCGGTCTCCTGCTTTGGCTGCCGGCGTTTTAACTTGCGTCCAGCCTTCGCCGGCTTTCGGTCGCCGAGAGTGACCGGCAGCGCGGCATGCTCGCTGAAGGGTTGGTCCGATCCCACGGGCCGCTTGAGGACGACGCCCGGCCTCGCCATGGTCGCGGCAATGACTTCGGGATCGCTGCTCTCTGTGGCCACACCTTGATGGAAGAGATTGCTGTCTGCCCCCCAGGCCTCCAGCGCCGCCTTCATCGATGGGGCGGCGATCGCTTGGTCGAAGAAGCCGAGCGAGGCCTGGTAGGTCTTTAGTTTTCTCGCCATGAACGTTACTTTGCGAGCAGTGTGTCCCCGAAGCAAGCCAGCAATGTTGCAGGTCCGGGATAGACTTCGACGCATCCAGCCTCTCGCAGCAAAGTCTCGGAAAATCCCCCGCAGAGCACGCCGATGGTTGCGATTCCGGCCTTCTTCGCAGCCGCGGCATCGTAAGGGGTATCCCCGATCGCAACAGCGTCAGTCCCTTCGATCTTCAACCTCTTGAGCACGACCTCGAAGATATCGGGAGCCGGTTTGGATTCTTCGGCATCCTCGGAAGTCGCGGTCACTTCGACCAGGTCGGCAATACCTGCGATGTCGAGATATTTGCCGACCTCATCCTTCTTGGCGGAGGACGCGACGGCGACCCGGACGCCGGCGTCCCGGAGGCGACGCAACAGGTCGGGCACCGCGGTGAACGGGCGCACAAGCGGCAGATACTCGGACTTGAAACGATTGCCGCGCCATTGCTCCAGCGCCGCGCCGTGGTCCCGCTGTTCGTCCGCCGAAAGGAACATGGGAATGAATTTGTCGCCACCTTTGCCGATCTGGCCTCTCGCCTGCTCGAAGGTGACGACGTGGCCGAATTCTACCATCGCTTCGTGCCAGGCGAGCGCGTGCAGATCGACTGAGTCAAGAAGCGTCCCGTCGAGATCGAAGATCGCAGCTTTTGGCAAATTAACATCCTCCAGGGCGGGACCGGACGATCTTCGCATACCAGACGGCGTAAGGCGTGTTCTTGGCCATGTGACGGTTCAGGTCCAGTGAATCGTCATGCCACCAAACGGGACCTCGCTCGCCTAGCGCCCGCTTGACGTCGTCCACGGCTTTGTGTGCAGCCGCCTCCGCTTCTCGATCGCCGGCCTGCCTTGCGGCGCGAACCGCGCGACGGGCCGCCATCAGCCGGCTGACGAGACTGGTCCGCTGCGCCTCTCCCAGATTGGGATTCGCCATCCGCCACAGTCTGCCGCGGACAACGAAATAGCGGCCGTCCGGCGTCACCGGGTGTTTCACGATCCGCTAGGCCGACTTCCGATGGGTCCTGCCGGACGGCTTTTTCGCTGCCTCTTCCTTTGCAGATTTCTTGCCCGCGATCGGCATCAGCATTTCCTTCTGGCCGCGCGTTGCGCTTTTGGCTTTCTTGGTCGACTTTTTCGAAGGTTCGGGCCGAGCCGCACCGCCACCGATGCTTTTGCGGAGCGCGTCCATCAGATCCACCACGTTCTCGCCGCTCGGGCGCGCCTTTGCCGTGATCGGCTTGCCGGCACGCTTCTGATTGATGAGATCAATCAGGGCCGTTTCGTATTGATCCTCGAACTTGTCCGGTTCGAAATGACCCGCCTTCTGGTTGACGATGTGCTTGGCAAGATCAAGCATGTCCTTGGTGACTTTGACATCCTGGATATCGTCGAAATATTCGTCCGCAGAACGCACCTCGTAAGGATAGCGCAACAGCGTTCCCATCAGGCCCTTGTCCATTGGCTCGAGCGCAATGATGTACTCTCGGTTGGTCAGCACCACTCGCCCGATCGCAACCTTGTTCATTTCGCGGATGGTCTCGCGGATAACGGCGAATGCGTCGTGGCCCACTTTGCCGTCCGGGCGCAGGTAGTAGGGACGGATCAGATATCTCGGATCGATCTCAGTACGATCGACGAACTCATCGATTTCGATGGTGCGCGTCGATTCCAGCGCGACGTTCTCAAGTTCGTCCTTTGTCACCTCGATGAAGGTATCGGTGTCGACCTTGTAGCCCTTGACGATGTCCTCGTTAGCCACTTCCTCGCCGGTATCAGCGTCCACCTTGGCGTACTTGATGCGATGTCCGGTTTTTCGGTTGAGCTGGTTGAAGGTGACCTTCTCGGATTCCGACGTGGCCGGGTAGAGCGCGACCGGACAGGTGACGAGCGAAAGGCGCAGGAAGCCTTTCCAGTTAGCGCGGGGGGCCATGGTAGGCGGTACTCCGAAGCGAGGGCGGTTCGGACTCAAGACGAACGGGACATCTTGGTTCCGACACCTGGAGGAGCTTTCCAGCGATCATTCCTCGAGTTTCACGGTGGGCTGACTCGACTGAATGTTCGTACTATGTTCTGACTGTGAGATTCGTCGAATAGCCGCGGCCTAAGCCTGAGGGCCGTCGCTAGCCGCACACGGCGGCACAACGATGCTTGCCCGCATTGGGTTGATGCGAGCGCTAAACCGCCATGTCGAGCCGATGTTACATCCCGATCCCAAAGCAATTCATGGGGTCAAACGCGAATGAAGAAAGACGCCGACTAGGCCAGCCGCTCTGCTGCAGCTGCGAGCGTCTCGGCCTTTGCGGCTTTTCGCAACAGCAGCTCCTGCTCTGGTCCGGGCGTTATGAACTTGGCCGCCGAGCGTGCCTCTTCCGCAAATTTAATCAGCCGCTCTTCAAGGGAGGTTGCGGGGCGGACGCGGTTGCGTGGACTAACCATGACAGATATTTCACCCTCGGCCTGCCCGGCCGAACAACCGGCATTGTTGCCGTAAGTTCCCAACGGTTGTTCCACAGACTTTGCTCGCCTTGGCAGAATCGGATGCAACTGGCAGTAATTGAGCGCCACATAATGCCACCGGCCGTTTGCCAGGTTTGGAGGCGCCGTGTCTCAGAGCAAGCGGAAGTCAGTTGGCCGGCGAGCGGTCGCAAACAGCCAGCCATACGAAGTCGGCTATTTTGCGCGAAAGCATGATGTCACGCGGGAACAAGCGCGTGAGCTGATCCGCCGGATTGGGAATGATCGCGGCAAACTTAACGCGGCCGCCGCGAAATTAGCCAGGAGTGAATAGACCGAAATTGCAGCGTCTTGGGCCGGAATAGGAACAGTCGCGCCCGCAATGAATCCTGGCGTTGGCTTGCGGCTCAGCCCCAAGGCCCCCTTGAAACACGCGGCCACGGCTTCTCCGTGTGCCCACGGGTTGGTCGGGGCTGCACGTATTTTCCAATCATCAGAACGAGATGCCAACGAAAACGGCCCGCCAGCGTGAACCGTCGGGCCGGTTCGATGACCGCGACGCTCAACCCACCCTGAGGTTTTCGGCGGATTCTTTGCCGCGGTTGGCCGTCACCTCATAGCTCACCTTCGCGCCCTCATTCAGGCTGCTCAGACCCGCTCTTTCGACGGCCGAGATGTGGACGAACACATCCTTGCCGCCAGTGTCGGGCTGGATAAACCCATAGCCCTTCGTCGCGTTGAACCACTTCACTGTACCTGTCGCCACGTTCATTCCCCTTTTGGATACAAAACACGAAAAGATAGCGCCGAAAATCCGGCGAATTAAAGGACCAACGCGACCCGTGATCGGCAGTCTGACACCGGCCAGTGGCGGCCGACGGCACCGCGATTGCGTAAGGGGTCTCCGAGCCGTCGACTTGGGCCGTGATAATCCTCGGCTGGCGCGGGTTACGTGACATATCGCCGGCAGAAGATTGCTGCGCTCCCGGCCTGATCGAATGCAAATCCCGATGCAGAGACCGCCTTCGCGGCGGTCTCTTGTTGGGTACAGCGCGTTGACCCAACGGCTGCACTGGCGGCTAGCCGGTGATCGAATAGGACCTCTGGCTTACTTCTCGTCGATTGGTGCGCGGCATTCGCCGCGGCCGCGGCCAAGGCGCCAGAGAGATAGAGCACCTGAGCCGCTGCTAGCTGCAAAATCAACGCCCACAACACTCGCGATGGCTACGGTGATCTCGTCCTCAACCTGCTCAACTGTGATCGCTGCCGATTCATTGGGTTCGATCACATAGCGCCCAACGTCATCCGTTTCCATCGATCCACTTCCCCGCCTGACGCCCTTGTCGAACATTTAAAATGGCCGCTGTCGGGCGGTCTTTTGTTGACCCACGGGAAATGATCACGTTGGCCTTTGCTTTGTCAAAGCGCGCGGTGTCCACGGCATTCTGCATCTTATCATATGCTGATCATCACTAATTCCAGCAGGGAAGATGAAGCGAGCCAGCTGACCGTAGCGATCGAGAACGGAATCGTTCTTTCATGTTGCGTATGACGACGACGGTTCGATGCCTTGCTTTCTTGCATTACATCCTGGTGCAGCCTGGCGATGGACGATCCGCAGCGCGCACCTCCGCAACCTTCGACGTCCGATCATGATCGGCTAAGGCCACAAAACTAAGGATCGCAGCCAAGGACGCCGAACGGCTCGCCGTATACGATCGATCGCTGGCAATGATGATGGCCGTGCGTATCAAAGGAACCTTTCCATTCTTTGGTCATTGATGAGGTTAACTCCCAAGCTTCTGCAGTTAATATCGGCCAACTCGTCCGGCTAGCGACGATCTTCCCCGGATATGGATCCCAATGCATGAAAGATTTCCCGCATGCGTCGTTTCCGCCCGAAACAATATCTCTCATGACCACAGCAATGGATGCGGCCCTTTCGAGGCTTCCTCATCCGGTTAATTCGGCTCATGTTCAGTCTATAGCCGAAACTATTCTTCGCTCTGCCCAAGAAGGTGAAAGAGATCCTGTGGCTCTGGAAAGAATGGCGTTCCTTGAGCTAATGATTTCTCCGCGCGACTGAACAACTTCGACTGCGCGTCACAGGCTTAGCGATTTGCCGCCGTCGAATAGGTGGCGTCCCTACGCCGCCTATTGATCAGCCAGTCAGTCTGCAAGAGTTCTTTCAGTTTAGGTTGAACCTCTGTCTCAGGTTCCTCCGGGCTGGGCTGCTGGCATCCCGCACTGCGATGAAGTAGGGCTTGTCGAGGAAGTCGTGCGGTTGTCGATTGCCTTCTCTGCGTACTTGTCGATTTCGATGGTGATTGCCTGGACGTGCAGGACATTGCTTCTGACACGTGGACTGCCGACGCAGCTCCGCAAGCGCGTTAGATCCATGGCGAGTTGTCCGCCTTTTCGTCGTACCATTTCCATCGATCGCCCATCAGCAACCCTTGTGCCAGCTCGATTTCGCTCGACAGCACAAACCATGAACATCATCACGCTGGCATGGGCTGCGCCACCGGGAGTTCCAAGATCATTGCTGCGCCGGGCGCAGGAACGCGGGAACACTTGGCAAGTTATTTCCGCGAACTTCCGCATAAGGCTCAGGAATGACTGCCCTTTCATCGATTGAATACCCCTACTGGCTGATCATTGCTGGCGTCGTTTTGCTAACGTTAGGCTGGGTCGGGCTCGCATTGCGTCAACAGGGGGCTGGCGCTGAAACACTCGCCAATGTGAGTGATAGTGATGAAGGGCACTACGCGCCCGAGGCCGATCTAAATGAAGTTGAGCTTTACAATCGCACGGCGAAAGAGAAG
>CADEDX010000414.1 GCA_902826195.1 uncultured Bradyrhizobium sp.
TACGAACCAGCGACTCGACGCGAACGGTCTCGGCCGTCACGGCCAGCTGCGGGGTGTTGGCTTCCTGATCCTCTTCGTCACCGATCTGGACGACGCCCGCCAGCCAGGATTCGAACTCGTGCTTGAGGACGCCGGCGGCCTGGCCCGCAAACCGCGCCAGCAAGCCGACCACCAGCGAGCTGAACAGGCCGAACAGCGAGGCGGCGAAGCCCGAGGCCATGCCCTTGAGCGGCTCCTGCAGCGCGCCGAGCAGCTGCTGGAACGCGTCGGTCGATCCGGCACCGCCCGCTGAACTCGCCAGCGTGCCGATGATGCCGCCCATCGAGCCCACCATGTGCAGCAGGCCGATGAACGTTCCGATCAGGCCCATGAAGACCAGAAGCCCGGACATGTAGCCGAGCAGCGACTTCTCGTCGTCGATGGTGCCGCCGATCTTGTGGACCAGCGTGTTCATGGTCTCGACCGAGATCCGGATCTTCTTGGTGCGCGCCAGTTCGTCGGTCACGAGGTCATAGGCGTGCCCGAGCAGCCTCGGCCGCTTGAATATCCGACCCGGCCGGGAGCAGCGGTAATGGCGCCAGAGCGGATCGGCCTTCTGCTCGACCTGCGCCATGCGGATATCGTCCCACATCTCCTTCAGCGCATTGAAGGCGATGACTTCATTCTTGAGCTTGTGGACGAAGACGAAGGCCATGATGATCGAGAAGGCAAAGGCACTCAGGATCGAGCCCGTGGTCCAGACGTGCGCCATCACGCCTTCGTGGATGAAGTCCCACTGCCAGGCGCTGACGATCGCGATAATTGCGATCAATCCGATCATCTTGTTTCGGATATACGCAATCTGCTTTTCCATAAACCCATTCCCCGGGCGACGGCCCGATCGTTTTCCGCTTGCGAGAACTACTTGGCCGCTGGCTCCGCCAGGATCATTTCAACCGTCTCGGCCCTGGCCCGGTCGGCAATGTCATTGACGTTGATCCTGATGTTTTCCGGCCGCACCTTCGCATCGATCAGCTGCTTGCGCGCCATCATCGCGCGATAATAGGCCAGCCGCCGGGCTTCGGAGATCGCCCCCTCGCCGGTGTAGGCATACGCGTTCACGACGACGGACTTGGCCTTGTCGGCGACCGCGTTCTGGTCGACGAACGCGGCAATCGAGCGCGCGCGCGCCTCGTCGAGACGATAGCTGCCGCCGTCGAAATCGATCGCCAGACGCGGGGCGTCCGGCTTCGGCTCGATCGGCGCCGTGCGCGGTTGCGCGCGCGCGGCAATGCGCGATCCGGCGATCGTCTGTTCGTCCGAAAGCGACGCCTCCGCAGGGCTTTGCGGCGCAGGCGGCTTCTCCTTTACCGGATCCGTGGAGGCCGGCTTCCGCAGGGCGTCAAGCTTGTCCATCACGGCCTGGGTCAGCTGCTTCATGTCGGAATTCGGCTTGACGTCGGCGTTCACGGCCGCGGCGATCGCCTCGACCGCGTGCTTCGACACGCTCTGCGACAGCACGAACACCGCCATCGCCAGCATCATCATGACGAAGGCCAGCACCTGGACCATCGATGTCAGCGCATCGACGTAGCCCGGCCAGTAATTATCGCTGTCGTCCGACCCATGTGACATCGAATGGTCGTCACTACTCGCAAGCTACCCAATTCCCATGAATCGGCCGGCACAGGGTAAACAAGACCGGTTACCAAAGGGTGCAGCGAGGCCCGCGAAGCCTGCCGGTCGACGCGCCGGGCCGGGTTCCCGGAGAACATTTGCCGCGATGTTCTTGGTAATTCTACGGTGACCTGACGAGCCGCCCGCGCCGGCTCGCCGGCGCTCCCGACCAAAACATCGAAAACAACCCCATGCAAAGTAGCCGCCGGGCGCCGCAACCGGGGGTTTAGATTGCTCGAAATGTCGGGCAAATCAGCGGCACAACGCCTTCATCCTCACATTCGCGAAAGCCGCGCGCAACATGGATGCGATCATGTTTCGCATGGCTGGACCATGACCGACACGCCGCCGTCGCTTGCGCGAGGCTGCAAAAGCCGCGAAAATCCGCGCCTGTTTTAGAACCTGTCAGGGAATCCCACGCAATGCAGTTTGATGACGTCATTCTCGGTCGCCGGAGCATCCGCGGTTACAAGCCCGATCCGGTGCCGAAGGAGCTGATTGCGGAGATCATCGGCCTGGCCATGCGCGCGCCGTCGTCGATGAACACCCAGCCCTGGAATTTCTACGTCATTACCGGCGAGCCGCTGGACCGGATCCGCGCCGGCAATACCGAACGAAACGTGGCGGGCATTCCGCATTCGCGCGAATTCCGCATCGGGCAGCCGTTTGCCGGCAAGCACCGCGACCGGCAGATCGGCGTCGCCAAGCAGCTATTCTCCGTCATGGGCATCGAGCGCGACAACAAGGAGAAGCGCCAGGACTGGGTGCTGCGCGGTTTTCGCCAGTTCGACGCGCCGGTCTGCGTGATCATCACCTATGACCGCGCGCTCGACGGCAGCGACGATACGCCGTTCGACTGCGGCGCCGTGGCGACCGCGCTCGTCAATGCCGCCTGGTCGCGCGGGCTTGGCGCCGTGATCAACAGCCAGGGCATCATGCAATCCCCCGTGGTGCGCGAGCACGCAGCCATCGCCGACGACCAGGTCATCATGAAAAGCATCGCGCTGGGCTGGCCGGACGAGACGTTTCCGGCGAATGCGGTGGTGTCGGAGCGCAAGTCGGTCGAGGAAGCGACCGTGTTTGTGGGGTTTGAGAAGTAGCCGCGCATACACGCCACGGGTGCTGTCGGTATCACGCCGTCGCGCCAACAGCGTCCCCTCTCCTCAAAGATGAACGCGATGACGCCGGCAACTCAGCATGGCCGGCGATCAGCGAAATGCCCATTTCCAAGATCGGGAAAATGCAATCGATATCCTATGTCGCCTTGCGTTTGACACGGGTCAAATCCGCTCGAAGCGACGGTTGCGATGCTGGGACATGGGACCTGGCCCATCTGTTGTTCGTCAACAACGTCAGCCTGCGCGATTTCTACGTACGCCGGATTTCCAGGGCATTTCCGGCGCTCTGGTTGTTCGTGTTCGCCATGCTGGCCATGACTTACGTCTTCGGGAAGTTCGGCGTCACGCTTCATGACGCCTTCCACGCGCTGACCTTCACCGTCAATTACACGGCACGACCGGAGGTTTTTGAACACATCTGGTCGCTCTGCATCGAGGAACATTCGTATGTGGCGTTGAGCCTGATCGCATTATGGAGCCGCCGCCGGCCCATCAACGTGGTTGCGCTCCTTGCTGTTCTGGCGATCGCCGGCATCCTGAACGGCGTCTTCCAAACCTGGTATCTCGGCCACGACTACTTCTCGGTCTACTGACGAACGGATGTCCGCGCGTCATCGATCCTGATTTCGGCAGCAATTCATCTGCACTTTCGATCGAACAACACGCAGATCGATCCGCTGCTGTGTGCCTTCGTCATCATGTCGGGCATTACGCTCGAGCTTATCAAGGTGGTTCCGGACCCGATCAAGTACAGCCTCGGAACGCTGTTGCTGGCCATCGGCGTTGCCGGCGCCGAAAAGCTCCCGGATATCGTCAAGGCCGTTCTGACCAGCCGCGTCGTGACGACGTTCGGGCTGTGGTCGTTCTCGATTTATCTGTGGCAGCAGCCCGGCGCCCTGAAGGACGATCACGTTCTCCTGTTCCTGCTTGCGGCCATCGTCGCCGGCGTGACGAGCTTTTATCTCGTGGAGCAGCCGGCCCGGCGCTGGATCAACGCGCGGATCTCCAGAAGTGCGCCCGCTCCAGCACTGGAACCTTCGACAGCCAGCCGCTGAGGCGTGTCGGAACAGCGGCGCGCACGACGCGTGTTTCGCATCGTGTAATTCGCATCGTGTATCCTGGGCTGACAACTCCCGGAAGTTTATTGCGAATGACTGAATTCGATGGCCTACTGCGATCATTGCTCAACGACGGATTGCAGATGCTCAAGATTTTGTACGGGACCATCGCCGCTTTGATCATTCTGGTTCTCAGCCCGGCCGCCATATCATCCGTCGCAGTGGCCGATACCTGGGGCTGTTCGGCTGAAAAATGTCTGGTTGTCTGCCAAAACGCCGGCGGTAGGAATTGCAGCGGCTATTGCGATAAGGCGCTCAGGGAAAAGAAGGTATCGAAGGTCTGCAAGTAGCCGACGCAGCGTCGACATTGGCGGGACGCGGACAGAAGGGCTGGAAGGTACAGCAGTGATCCGCGCCACGCTTCGACTTGCACTAGAGAGTTTTCGAGCGAAGTGGGTAACGGTTCGCGCCATGAAAACGCGTCAAAACAAGAATCGAGAGCCCCGTTCCGATTCTTTCGGAACAGGCAAGGCTCTCGTGCTGGCGGCGGCTTGTGCCGCGGCCTTGACGCCGGCCACGTGCTTTGGCCAAAGCCCAAAACCGTTGCCGGCCAAGGCCACGCAGGAACTGCCCGCCGAGCTGCGCGCGCTGCTCGAACAGAAGAAGATGCCGAAGCATTCGCCGATCGTGCTGCGCATCTTCAAGGAAGAGGCGGAGCTCGAAGTCTGGAAGCAGGACACGGCGGGCCGTTTCCAGATCCTGAAAACCTATCCGATCTGCCGGTGGTCGGGCGATCTCGGGCCGAAGTTCTACGAGGGCGACCGGCAGGCGCCGGAAGGGTTTTATACGATCACGCCCGAACAGATGAATCCCAACTCCAACTTCCATCTTTCGATCAACTTCGGCTTCCCCAACAGCTTTGACAAGGCGCACAAGCGCAACGGCAGCTTCCTGATGATCCACGGCGACTGCCTGTCGGCCGGTTGCTATGCCATGACCGACGAACAGATCAGCGAGATCTACTCGCTGGCGCGCGACGCGCTCAGCGGCCGGCCGTCGTTCCAGGTCCAGGCCTATCCGTTCCGCCTGACGCCGCAAAACCTGGCGCGGCATCGCAACAATCCGAACATGCCTTTCTGGAAAATGCTCAAGGTCGGCAACGATCATTTCGAGACGGCGCAACGCGAACCCAAGGTGGATGTGTGCAACCGCACCTACGTGTTCGATGCGCAACCCCCGCCGAATTCGCCACAGCCCCTGGTGTTCAACGCGACCGAAAAATGCCCGCCCAACGTCGTCAATCCCGACATCGCGCTGCGGGCGCTGGAAAAACGGCGCGCCGACGAGCGCGCCGCCGCAAAATTGGTGGAAGAGAATGTGCCGACGGCCCCGATCTACACCGGGCTGGACGGCGGAATGAACCAGGCATTCATCTCGCGGTTTCCGTACAGGGTGACGCTTGCGAAAGTGATGCCGTATGCGTCGTACCTGCCGACATTGCCGCCGGTGCCGTGGATCGACAAGGATGGGGCGGTGACGAGTAAGTGGTTTGGGAGCTCGTTTTCCAAGCCAATTGTGTGTGATGCGGGTTGGGCCGGCTTCCTGCGGAGCCGGTGCTAGACATTCGTCCGACGTCGGCGTGAGACATCAACAGACCACGCCGGCAGCTTTAATGCATTGACGCGATCATGTTCTGCGCGGATGACCGTTCGTCATCCGGGTCGTTACTCGCGATAATTTGTGCACTGTCACCTTACCCACCGTAACCCCGCGCCTTGACGCATATCGACCGTTACTTAAAACGTATCAACGTAGCTCCTGTGGCGGGGCGGCAGGCGCGCTGACGGTGTTCAGACCGTCGGAGACCTCCGGGGACATGGTCTATTATGGAGCAGGCTTGCCTTTATCAATCGACGGACTTCGGCTGTCGGCTGGCACCGTCGCCGCTGCAGATGATTTAACTGGTGTCGATGGTGCGGATCTTTTCGCTGGTGTCTCCGCTGTGGACGATTGCGCTGGCGTCAATGGTGCGGAGCTTTTCGCTGGCTTCTCCGCTAAAGACCCTTTCGCCGGCGTCGACGATGCAGATGTTTTAGCTGGCCTAGTAAGGGTTCGATCGCTCGCGACTTGCGGCGGAGCGACGCTCGAAAAACACGTGTCCTGCTGCCAATTCCCCGCTTCCATCTGCCAGCTTGTACCGTTCCACTGTTTGTGGCCGGAAGCGCGCAATTCCGCTAATCTGCTGCGTACCGTTTCGCCAATTCTTGCTAGTTCGCCGCAGCGTCGTCGAAAGTAAGGCGTTGACCTCTCAGAAAAATTGTAGCTGACCAGCGTCGGAAGAATAGCAACGGTTTCTATGTTCTCTGCAAATCCCGGATAATTTACGGTCGCGGACTGATATCCCGTTTCCTTGAGCGGGAACTTGAGCTCAAGCATATGGACCTGGTCAATTTTGGGTCGAAGGTCTGCGCTCTCGCGCATCGCAACGAGC
>CADEDX010000415.1 GCA_902826195.1 uncultured Bradyrhizobium sp.
TCGGCCGAAGTGCCGCCGGGGAATTTCACGCGGTTCTGATCCTAGCAAGACATGCGTTCAAGCCATACGTACCCCGGCGATGCATGGCACCGCCGGGGTCAACGTGTCGCTCAAAACCAAAATATCGAAAACAACCCCATGCAAAGTAGAAATGCCCCGGCGCACAGCCCTAAAGGCCGGCGTCCGGGGCATGGGGTAGTTCCTGCTTTAGCCATAGTAGCGGAAGCGGGACGGGGGACGGCGCGGCGGGCGCGACATCAGCATCGCCAGCGCAAATCCGATACCGCCAGCGACCAGCAGCGCGCCGAGCGGATTTTCCTGCACGGTCTTGGCGACCGCCTGCTGACCGCTGCGAACGGTGTCGCCGCTGTTGTCATAGGCGTCCTTGGCGTAGTTGACCGCCGCATCGGTGGCGTCGCGGGCGGCGTCCTTGGCCTGGCCATAGAGGTTCTGCACGGTGCCTGCGGCCTCGCGCGCGCGGCCTTCGGCCTGGGTCTTCGCATCGCCGGCCAAATCGCCCACGGTGCTTTCTACCTTGCCTGCAAAATCCTTCGCCGAACCGGCAATCCGATCCTTGTCCATCGCGGTCTCTCCTTGTTTCCGGGCATTTCTGGAGGGCTAACCAGCGAGACCCGTTCAGGTTCCTCAACGAAGCGAAATGCCGCGGTTCAGAAATTCAGAATCAAAGGATCAGCCCGCCATCGACCACGAGGGTCTGGCCGATGATGTAGGACGACAGCGGCGAGGCCAGGAACAGCGCAGCGCCGGCCATGTCGGCGGGCGTGCCGAGCCGCTTCAAGGGAATCCGCTCCAGCGCGCCTTCGAGGCGTTTCGGATTGGCCGTGGTCGCCTTGGTCATCTTGGTATCGACCAGGCCGGGCGCGATGCCGTTGACGCGAATGCCGTTCTCGGCCCAAGCCTCGCCGAGCGTGCGCGTCAGGCCGACCGCGCCGGTCTTCGAGGCGTTGTAGGCCGGGTTGCCCATGGTGGAGTGATAGGCCGCGGTCGAGCTGACGATGATCAGCGACCCCTTGCTGGCGCTCAGCATCGGCTGGAATTTGGTCGCGCATGCCATCAGGCTCATCAGATTGACTTCCAGCACTTTTCGAAAGCCATCCATTTCGAATTCGCCGCGACGGTAGATCACCGCGCCCTGCGCCAGCACCAGCACGTCGAGTTTTTCGAACGGCGGCTTCAGCGCTTCGATCGCATGCGCGTTGCTGACGTCGAGCTGGAAATAGTTCAAGCCGTCGAGGTACGAGCCTTCGTCGGGCGAATAGTCGGCGGCGCTCGCACGGGTGCCGCAGACGGCGACCTTTGCGCCCTTTGTGCGAAAGGCTTGCGCGATTCCGTTACCGATGCCGCTGGAGCCGCCCACCAACAGAACCTGCTTGCCGCTGAAATCCAGTTCGTTCATCGCTCCCTATCCTCTTGTTGCGTTCTGTTTCGGTTGCCCGCGCCCGGCTTCGTTGACCTGTCTGCGGATCGGTGCCAGCCTTGTCAATGCTTCCCACACACGCAGCCATCCATCGCCGGGATACATCATGCCAGATTTCAAACAGCTCAGCCGCTCGGTCAAAGGCCTGACCGTTCTCGTCACCGGCGCCGCCAGCGGTATGGGCCGCGCCACGGCGCGCGTGTTCGCCGCCGAGGGCGCCAACGTCGCTGTCACCGATCTCAACAGTGAGGCCACCCGGGCCGTGGCCGATGAAATCGCCGCGGCTGGCGGTTCGGCGAAGGCATGGGTTCTCGATGTCGCCAAGCCGCAGAACATCATTGATGTCATTGGCGACGTGGCCCAGCATTTCGGTTCACTCGATATCGTCATCAACAACGCCGGCGTGTCCGTCCGCATGCCGATCGATGATGAAGGCTATGAAGCCGGCTGGGAAAAGGCGCTGGCCGTGATGCTGACCGCGCATCCGCGGATCATCCGCGCTGCACTGCCGCATCTGCGCCGGTCGAAGTGCCCGCGCATCGTCAATATCGCATCGACCGAGGCGCTCGGCGCCACCGCGACCGTGAGCGCCTACTCCGCCGCAAAAGGCGGCGTCACGAGCCTGACGCGCTCGCTGGCCGTCGAACTCGGCCGCGAGGGCATCACCGTGAACTGCATCTGCCCGGGGCCGATCCGTACCGGGATCACCGACCGGATTTCCGAAGAGCACAAGACCATCTACGCCAAGCGCCGCACCGCACTCGGCCGTTACGGCGACCCTGAGGAAGTGGCGCACATGACGCTGAGCCTGTGCCTGCCGGCGGCTTCGTTCCTGACCGGCGCGGTGATCCCGGTCGACGGCGGGCTGATGGCGCGAAACGCTTAGCGGGCATGCGTCCGCAGCGTTGACTTGGACACGTTGGAGAGTAATTTTTCTCACAAGAGAGCGGGACACACCGCCCGCCGTATCCTGGAGAAACGCCATGACGGTTACGATCCGGCAGCTTCATCCGCACTTTGTCGGCGAAGTTTCGGGCGTTGATTTGCGAAAGCCCCTCACTGCGCAGGAAGCGGCCGACATCGAGGCCGGCATGGACAAATATGCCGTGCTGCTGTTTCGCGGCCAGGACGTCACCGACGAACAGCAACTGGCCTTTGCGCTGAATTTCGGCCAGCGGGAAAGCGCCCGCGGCGGCAACATTACGAAGCAGGAAGATCTTCGGTTGACTACAGGGCTGAACGACGTTTCCAACCTCGGCAAGGACGGCAAGCCGCTGCCGCGCGACAGCCGCGCCCATCTGTTCAATCTCGGCAATTGCCTATGGCATTCCGACAGCTCGTTCCGCCCGATCCCGGCGAAATTCTCGTTGCTGTCGGCGCGGGTGGTGAACCCCAAGGGGGGCAACACCGAATTCGCCGACATGCGCGCCGCCTATGATGCGCTCGATAGCGAGACCAAGGCCGAGATCGAAGACCTGATCTGCGAGCATTCGCTGATGTATTCGCGCGGCTCGCTCGGCTTCCTGGACTACACCGAGGAAGAAAAGGCGGCGTTCAAGCCGGTGCTGCAGCGGCTGGTGCGGACGCATCCGGTGCATCGGCGCAAGTCGTTATATCTGTCGTCGCATGCCGGCGCCATCCAAGGCATGAGCGTGCCGGAGGCGCGTCTGTTGCTGCGCGACCTGACCGAGCACGGCACGCAGCCGGAATTTGTCTACGTCCACAAATGGACGTTGCATGACCTTTTGATGTGGGACAACCGCCAGACCATGCACCGCGTGCGCCGCTACGACCATTCGCAGCCCCGCGACATGCGCCGCGCGACGGTGGCGGGCACCGAGCCGACGGTGCAGCAGCAGGCGGCGGAGTAAATCCCGCCGCCTTACCAGCGCCCGTGCGCAATCTCGCACCCGTCAAACGTGGGAAAGGCGAAACCCCATCAACTCATCGTCCCTGCGAACGCAGGGACCCATACGCCGCGACCGACGTAATGGGCACACTGGGAGTAAGCTTCGGTTCAGCGAGCAAGCGAATAGCTAAAGCACAGCGTCTGCCACCGCGCCTTATCGATAGATCACGCGGTATGAGTCGCTGCGTTCGCAGGGACGACGTGGTGATAGATTGCGATCGCGTTTGGACTACGCGTGTCCGGCTTCGTTCGACAGCATGCCGGGATCGATGCCGATTTTGCGCAGCGCGCGCAGATATTTTTCGCCGACGTCGTCGCCGAAGATCAAATCCGCATCCGCGTCGCAATGCAGCCAGCCATTGTGCTGGATTTCACTTTCGAGCTGGCCCGGCGCCCAGCCGGCATAGCCCAGCGCCAAGATCGCGTGCTTCGGTCCGGTGCCCTTGGCGATCGCCTTGAGTATGTCCACCGTCGCGGTCAGGCAGATGCCGTCGTCGATGTTCAGCGTCGCGTCCTTGATGAAGTAGTCGCTCGAATGCAGCACGAAGCCGCGGCCGGTATCGACTGGGCCGCCCTTCAGCACCTGCATGGTCTCGGCGTTTTCCGGCAGCTTGATCTCGTCGGCCTTCTGGATGATGTCGAGCTGCACCAGCAGGCCGGGAAAATCGATGCTGCCGGCCGGACGGTTGACGATGATGCCCATCGCCCCCTCGGACGAATGCGCGCACATGTAGATGACGGAGCGCTCGAAGCGCGGATCGCCCATGACAGGCATGGCAATCAGCAGCCGGCCATCCAGATAGCCGTCGCCGCCGGAGGTATTATCGCTCAAGCCGGCGGATTTGCGGCGAACGGATTTTGGCGTCTTGCCTTCAGGGCTCATCCGCAAAGGCCTCTTTTGCTGGTTGCATATCCTGATATCGGGTTCGGTTTCTGTCAATCAAGCTTCCGGTATCATTCGGCGGCCGATCACACGCAATTCAATGGTTTACCTCGAAACTAGCCTGTAAAGACGTCCAATGATCGCGATGGTTCCCCTGCGCGCCGCACTCGGCATTGCCGCTCTCTGTGCCGCCTATTCGACGTCTGAGGTTCGCGCCGAGGATGCCTCGCCGTGGCAACGCGACGCCCATTCCGCGGTCCGGCTGCTGGCGGGATCGCGCAGCGGCGCCGTGCTGCTTGGCGGACTCGCGATCCAGTTGCAGCCGGGCTGGAAGACCTATTGGCGGACGCCGGGCGATTCCGGTGTCCCGCCCCGCTTCGATTTCTCCAAATCGGACAATGTCGAAGCGGTGACGGTGCTGTGGCCGGCGCCGAAGAAATTCGACGACGGCGCCGGCGGCACCGCGCTGGGCTACAAGCAGCAAGTCGTGCTGCCGCTGCGGATCGTCGCCAAGAACGCTGACAAGCCGGTGACGCTGCGCGCCAGCGTCAATTATGCCGTTTGCGACAAACTGTGCGTCCCTGTCGAAGCCAATGCAGAGCTTGCCTTTGCCAGCGTCGCCAGCACCGAGGACGGCAACCTCTCCGATGCGCTCAACACGGTGCCCAAGCCCGCCAATATCGGCGATCCCAATCCGCTGACGATCCGTGACGTCAAGCGCGAGGGCAAGAACAACGTGCTGGTCGACGTGATCGCGCCCGAGGCCAAGGAAGTCAGCCTGTTCGTCGAGGGACCGACGCCCGACTGGGCGCTGCCGGTGCCGAAACTGGCCGAGCAAAGCCCGCCCGGCGTCAAACGCTTTGTCTTCGAACTCGACGGCCTGCCGCCCGGGGCGAGCGTCGAAGGCGCCGCGCTGAAACTGACGCTGGTCAGCGGTGATCGGGCGTATGAGTTCAATGTCAGTTTGAACTAGCTTTCCGCGTCGTTCCTGCGAACGCAGGAACCCATACCGCATGATCTCTCGATCTGGCGCGGTGACTGAGACCTTCCGCCCAATGACTGCCGGTGGCTATGGATCCCTGCGTGCGCAGGGATGACAGCGGGGGCGGCACCACCCAACCAAATCTTAACGAATGGTTGATACACCCCACACATCGCCGCCGCCTCGCGGCGCGTTTCGGGGATGCACCCTTGTGGCCGTGATGGATACGCAATCCGCAACCGCCTCACGCACCGGCGTGTTCGCGCGCCTGCGCGCGCTGCTCGGCGGCTCCAGCGAGGCCTCCGTTACGCGGCGGCTGGCCGGCACCATCTTCATCATCCGTGTGCTCAGCGCAGCGCTCGCCTATTTTTCGCAGATCCTGCTGGCACGCTGGATGGGCGGCTCGGATTACGGCGTCTATGTCTATGTCTGGACCTGGGTGCTGCTGCTCGGCAGCATGATGGATTTCGGCATCTCGGCGTCAGCGCAAAAGATCATTCCGGAATATCGCACAAGCGGCGAGCATGCGTTACTGCGCGGCTTCCTGTCCGGCAGCCGCCGGATCACTTTTGCGGTTTCCTCGGCCGTGTCGCTGCTGCTGGCGGGTGTCGTGAAGGGCCTGTCTCCGTGGATCGACGCCAACGCGATCGTGCCGCTATACATCGGCTGCCTGACGCTGCCGGCATTTGTCGTCGCCAACACCCAGGACGGCATCGCCCGTTCACATGACTGGATGCGGCTCGGCCTGATGCCGCAATTCATCGTGCGGCAGTCGCTGATCGTCGGCCTGACTGCGGGGGCCTTCGCGCTCGGCTTCAATCTCGGCGCTACCGCTGCGATGGGCGCCAGTGCCGCGGCGGTTTGGATCGCGATGATCGGCCAGATGATCGTGCTGAACCGCAGGCTCGGCGGCCATGTCGAGGCCGCCATGCGCCTGGTCCGCCTCGACGGCCTTGGCGATCGACTGCCCTCGCAGCTCTCGGGCGGCCAGCGCCAGCGCGTGG
Source organism: uncultured Bradyrhizobium sp. (assembly GCA_902826195.1). Taxonomy (GTDB): domain Bacteria; phylum Pseudomonadota; class Alphaproteobacteria; order Rhizobiales; family Xanthobacteraceae; genus Bradyrhizobium. The sequence goes on from CADEDX010000415.1 coordinate 6,217, forward strand.
CGCTCGCCCGCGCGATCGTCACCAAGCCGACGGTCCTGCTGCTCGACGAACCGCTCGCCGCCCTCGACAAGAAGCTGCGCGAGGAGATGCAGGTCGAGATCAAGC
>CADEDX010000416.1 GCA_902826195.1 uncultured Bradyrhizobium sp.
CTCGTAGGCGTCGTAGCCCGCCTCCGCCGTCAGGGCCTGCGTGATCTCGTAGAGCTCGGCCGAGCACTCGTCATCGAGAGGCGCCCAGTCCTTGCGCTTCACGGCGAAGGCAAAGGCGGCCCCGGGCTCGATGGTCAACTCGTAGAGCGAGAGATGATCGGCGCCGAGCACCAGGGCGCGCGTCAGCTCCGATCGCCACGCCGCTGCACCCTGGTCTGGCTGGGCGTAGATGAGGTCGATGGATATAGATCGGAAAAGGCAGCGCGCCGCTTCGAGCGCCTTGAGCCCTTCGTGCGCAGAATGCGTTCGACCGAGAAACCTGAGCCGGTCATCCTCGAGTGACTGCAGACCCAGCGACAGGCGGTCGACGCCGGCTGCGGCAAATTCTGCAAAGCGCGATGCATCGTCCGGGTTTGCTTCGAGCGTGATTTCCGCGCCGGGCTTCAGCCCCCAGAGCCTGTCCACAAGTCCGATGACGCCCGCCACCTGCTCGCCCGTCATCAGCGACGGCGTGCCGCCGCCGAAGAAGATGGAATCGACGCGGCGAGCGCCGGTTCGTTCTCGCCAGCCGGAAAGGTCCGCGAGAATTGCAGCGAAGAGCGGCGCGGTGTCGCGCGCCTTGGCGGCGTACACGTTGAAGTCGCAATAGGGACAGATGCGCGCGCAGTACGGCCAGTGGACGTAGACGCCGAAGCCGCGATCCGGGTTGAACCCTCTCATGCCCGAACGCGTGGCGCGAAAGTCGTGTCGCAGTCAACCCGCCGGCTCTGGTCCAGCTGGCAGAGTAAAGACGAGGCGCGCACCCTGGCGATACGCTGGATCGATCCAGATCTTGCCGCCATGGCTCTGAATGATGTTGCGGCAGGTCGCGAGCCCGATCCCCGCCCCCTCGCCCGCGACATGAACGCCCCGCGCCAGCGGGTTGAAAGCGACCGTTGCAAAGTCCGGATCAAAACCCGCGCCATTGTCCTCGACCATGATGCGCCAGTCCCGGCCTTCATTGACGCAATTGATCTTCACCTCGAGCGGCCGATCCCTGCGGCGGCTCGCGATCGCGTTGGTGATCAGATTCTGGAACACTGTCGTCACAAGCGTTGAGTCGCACCGGATCCGCGCTTCAGTGAGAACGCGGACGCTGCCGCCCACCATCTGGAGGTCGTTCAACACCTGCGCCACCGCCGCCTGAACCAGTTCGCTAAGCGACGTTTCGCCGAGGTTGACGCGTGTGTAGGCGGAGCGCGAATAGTCGAGCATTCCATTGATCATGCCCGGCAGATCGCGCGCGCTGTCTCGCACGGACTTGCCATGGCGCTTCGCGGCGTCGATATCGCCCCTCGCAAGCGCCTCCTCCAGCAGTTCGCTATAGAGAAGCACATGGCGCACGGGGGCCTTCAGGTCGTGGGCTGCGGCAGACGCATACTGTTCCAGCGCCTCGTTTGCGCGCGAGAGCTGCGCCGCCTGAGCGTTGGCCTCGCTCTGCCATCTCTCCGAGACGCTTGAAAGCCACCAGATCAGCAGCGCGGCGACGATGATGTTGAACGCGGCGTTGAACGCGAACAGGGCTTCGCTGGGCCAACCAAAGAGTTCGTGAGTCGAAAAGCTGATGGCCGCCGCTGTCACTGGCAGCAGGAAACAGAACGGCAAAGCCCGCCGCAAGAGCCTGCCCCGAAGGCTCGCCTGCAACAGCGCCCGCCCGAACGGGAGGGCCGGATGCAGGACCAGGCATACCAGAGCGAACCACGCGATCAGCGCAGCCGTGTGCAGCGCCATTGTGTTCAACGGGCTGATGGGATCGGGCGCGCCGCCGAAAATCACCAGCCCGATGATGCGGAACGCCGCAGGAGCGGCCGCCACCAGGGCGAGCACTCCCACAAAGAGCCCGAAGCGTGGCGCGAGCGTGATGATCAGCATTGCTGCTGCGCATGCAGCGAGACACACAAGGGTGGCAAACGAAGGCACGGCTGTCCAAGGATTCTCGGCGACCAGAACGGGCGGCGCCGCGATCGAATGCAGCATCAGCGCTAGCACGCTGGCCGCCAACGCAACGGCGCCCCAACGAGCGCCATCCGAGTTTCTGAGCGACAGCATATAGCTCAGCGACAACGCCATGAGGCCGCAGGCCGTGCGGAGCTTCATGGTCGGGAAACCGGGCGCCAAGGACTGGACCGCTTCGATGCCGAAACCATAACCGATCACGACAACGACGGCTGCAATGGTACCGATTATCGCGGCATGGACTTCGAGCGCGGAAAAATACTTGCGCCGCGGCAGTTGAAGATAGCGATCGACGGCACGCAGCATGGTGTTCGCCCCAGCCCGACCTGGCTAGTGGCCCGGCAGTTCGCCGCGCCGCCAGTAGTCAACGACAGCGCCCGCCATCGCCCGATAGTCTTCCAGCGTCGTTGGCTTTTCGAGATAGCCATTGCACCCGCCAGCGTAGGCGCGATCGACGTCCTTCTGCAGCGCCGACCCGGAGCACATCACCACAGGGACGAGATTGCCTTCTCCCCGCAGCATCGCAAGCACTTCGAAGCCATCGATATCTGGCATCTTGACGTCCAGCACGATGAGATCCGGCTTTTCCGCGCGTACGCGGTCCAGCACCTTCGTCGGAACCATCTCGCTGGCGACGTTCACGCCGCCATGGGCCGAGAAGGCCAAGGCCATGAATTCGAGACATCGCGGGTTGTCGTCGATGATCAGAACATTCGCCAGTTTGGCCATCGAACTCCCCCCTTGGGCGGTCCGGGAACACTAGCGCCGGTAGCAAATGTTTGCACCCACAAAAAAGCAAACATCAGAATTCAGCGTCATGCGGACAGGAAAGCGCGCAACTGGGCGAAGGCCGCAGCGCGGTGGCTCATGGCGTGCTTCTTGTCCTGGTCCATCTCGCCGAATGTCTCGGTCTCGCCTTCGGGAACGAAGATCGGGTCGTAGCCAAAGCCGCGATCGCCGCGGGGCGGGAAAACCAGTTGCCCGCGCACGACGCCCTCGAAGCTCTCGACGTGTCCGTCGGGCCAGGCGAGCGAAAGGACGCAAATGAAGCTGGCGCGGCGGTCGACCTCACCGTCGTCCGTCGTTTCGGCCTTCAGCCCGTCCTCGACCTTCTGCATCGCGCCGCGAAAATCCTTGCCCGGACCAGCCCAGCGCGCCGAATAGATTCCAGGCGCCCCCGAAAGGCCGTCGCAAGCCAGGCCGGAGTCATCCGCCAGCGCAGGCTCGTTGGCGGCGCGCGCCGCGGCCAGCGCCTTGAGTTCGGCATTGCCGCGAAACGTGTCGGCGGTCTCGTCCGGTTCGGGCAGTCCCAGCTCGCCCGCAGACACCGGCGTAAACCCGATGTCGGCAAGCAGGACGCCCAATTCCTTGACCTTCCCGGGATTATGGGTCGCCGCGATTATGCGTCCGGGCGGTAACTTTCGGAGGGTGCTCATGGGGGGAACTGCGTCCTTTCAGCTCTGGGGGCTGTACGGGGGTGGACCTATATATTGTTTTTCGATATGGTCCGAATCCATCCCGCCAGACAAGCTGCCGGCTGACAAGTAGAGTCGTGGCAAGTTGAGTTGAGGTTTGGGGAACTGTTTTGCCTGACCGTGAAGGTCAGGTCCAAAGCCGCTTTTCGCGCGGCAGGGTCGGATCGGAGCCCGGAACCAATGTTAATGCGCGCGACCGGCCGCGGGTCGATCTCGTCATTCCTGAAACTGGCGGTGGATGTCGCCTGGGTGGTCGCGTGCGCGCTTCTCGGCTTCATCTGGATAATCGCAGCGTTTTCGATCTATTTCCTCATCACCGGCGACCTGCTGTTTCCGCTGTTCGAGCGGGTGGTTGTGTCCACGCCGCGCGATCTGGTGGTCTGGAGCCTCAATGGCTCAATCCTCTGCATCGGCGCCATGATCGTCTGCGCCTACCTGCGCGGCGTGTTCGAAACGCTGGTGGCGCGCGACCCGTTCGTGCCCGAGAACGCCAGACGTTTCGCCGCCATCGGCATTGTCCTCGCGATCATGGAGGGCGCCAGCATGTTCGTGACGACGCTTGCCAGCCTCCTGCTGGCGGGGCTCGGCCTTGCCGGCGACAGCCCGCCCTTCGTTTTCCCGCGGGTGAACTGGCCTGTCTGGTTCGCCGTACTCACCCTGCTGGTTCTCGCCCAGGTCTTCCGTGAAGGATCGGCGATGCGCGAAGAGCAGAAGATGACGATCTGAATCGACATCCGGCAGGCGATGGTTCGGACATTGCACATCCGGCATGGTTAAGGGTGACAGCGCGGCCCAGACTGCGTTGAGAAGGCTCCGGCGGATGGTCCGCCGGCTTGGATAAAGGACGACAGCGGCGCCGATGGCGATCCGGGTTACTCTCGACAGGGTCCTGCTGGACCGGCGCATGTCGCTCACCGAGCTGGGCGACCGCGTCGGCATCACGCTTGCGAATCTGTCGATCCTCAAGACCGGGAAGGCCAAGGCGATCCGCTTCTCGACGCTGGAGGCCCTTTGCCGCGAACTCAAATGCCAGCCTGGCGACATCCTCGTCTGGGACCCTGATGCCGCCGCCGAAGTCGACGATGAGGATGGCGGCCGCGCCGTCGCCGCGGAATAGTTTGGGCTTGCTGCGTGCGGCGGCCTTGACGCCGTCACCTTGCGTCTTGATCTCCATCGAACAGATCTGAATACGAGCTCCTGAGCCTCGGGGACACGCATGACCGGCAGCGCGGATGGCGGAATGACCGGGGATTTCACTCAGCTCCTGCTGGGCGTCTGCGCCGGCGCGCTTCTCGCAATGGCCGCGGCGATGCTGCGAGCGCCGCGACCAGCCGCTCGCTGGACAGGGCTCACATTCTTTCTGACCTCCGCCATGTTCGCCTTGAAGCTCTGGAACGACGAGACCGGCGCGCTGCCGCCCGAAATGCGCATGTTCGTCGGCGTTACCGCCATGACGTCGGTCGGCTGGTTCTGGTTGATGGTGATGGCGCTGTTCGGCGACCTCGATCGTTACCGGCCGGTCATGTTCCTGGCGCCCGCGGCCATGGGCGCGTGCGGGATCGCAAACATGCTGCAGCTTGGACCGTTGAGCGCGCAGGTCTGGATCGTCGGCACCCTGCTGCAGGTCACGCTTGCTGTCTGGTCGATCGCCATCGTCGTTCGAAGCTGGACGGACGATCTCGTCGAAACGCGACGCCGTCTACGCGGGCCCTTCATGGTGGCCGTTGCACTCTACATCATCTCGCTCAACGGCTTCGACATACTTGAAATGCTAGGCGCAGCCCCGGCCTGGTATCCCATGCTGAACGCCGGCCTGTTCGCCGCCGTTGTGCTCGGAGGTTCGCTGGTTTTCCTCAACCCTCGCGAGGACATGTTCGGGGAAGGTGTCGACCCCCTTGAGGCCCGCGCGCCGGTCAGCCTGACGCCTGCGCCTCAGCCGAAATCCGGCGCGAATGGCGCGCGCCCGTTCAAGGCGGACGAGGCTGCAACCGGGGTTTCGGCCCTCGATCGTGCTGCGCGGGCGGACCTTGAGCGCCTCGAAAGCCTGATGTCGAAGGACCAGGTTTGGAAAGAAGAGGGTCTTACGATCGCCAGCCTCGCTCTGCGCGCCGGCATTCCCGAAACGCAGTTGCGCCGCCTGATCAATGACTGTCTCGGCTATCGTAACTTTCCGTCCTATGTGAACGCCCACCGGATCGCTGCCGCCAAGTCGCGGCTTGCTGATCCTGGCGAGGCGCGGGTTTCGATCTCCACCATCGCCTATGACATCGGGTTCGCCTCGCTTGGCCCTTTCAACCGGGCGTTCAAGGAAGAGGCGGGCATCTCGCCGTCGGAGTGGCGCCGCAAATCGTTCGAAATCGACTCGCCGATTTCTGAAGACGCCTGATCGATTCCTGAAATCTCCAGAGAAATCAGCGTCTCGGTTTTGCGCGGCCCGACCCTCTCTTTTTCCCGAAAAGTCTCCTCGAAAATTTGGAAGACGCTTCGTTTCCCGGAAATGGCGAGCGGAGGTTCAGCGTCGTCCCCATCCTTGGTTCATCCAATGAAGGAGAAACCACATGGATACGACGACCACCTCCCCGAAACTGTCATCGAACAATGCCGCCCTCCTCGCCGTCGCCCTGTCCCTGGGCGCGGTTATCTGCGGGGCGGCGGCCGGCGCCGCGAACGCGCAGACCGCACAGCCCGCGACCGAAGCAATCAGCATCGCCGACCTTGACCTGTCGACCGCGGACGGCGCGCGCGCCTTCCTGAAGCGTATCGACATCGCCGCCCAGCGCGCCTGTGGCGGCGAACCGGTTCGCAGTCCGCTGCTGCCCCGCGAACCGGGCCTGTTC
>CADEDX010000417.1 GCA_902826195.1 uncultured Bradyrhizobium sp.
GGGCGCGCCAGTAGCTCGCTACCGCGCTGCAGGCCGCGGCCGGCGCGGCGCGCGGCTTTCACCATGACGTTGATTAGGGCTGAATGCAGCATGATGCGCGCTTACGGGTTGAGAGGGAACGGCCCATTGCCGTCAGGGGCTAGGGACTGGGTTGCCCTGCGGAGTTGCCGCCGTCAAGGCGTCATTTGTTGACCGCGGCAGCAGTGGTCCCGGTCCACTTGCGCGCCGCGGCCTCGACCTTGGCGCGGTCCTCGGGACTGAGTTCGGCGAGCCGCTCGTCGAGTTCGGGGTCGCCCTTGCCGGCGGTCTTGGCGACGAGGTGCCACTTCAGGCCCTCGATCTTGTCCACCGGCACGCCCAGTCCGCTAACGAGCACACGGGCGAGGCGGTTTTGGGCGATCGGCGAGTTCTGCCGCGACGCCTTGCGCAACAGCGCCACCGCGGCCGGCTGGTTCTTCGGCGTGCCGGTGCCATTGAACAGCGCGATCGCATATTCGACCTCGGCGTCGACATTGTCGGCCAGCGCCGCCGCCTGCAGCAGGCGTACCGCCTTGTCGAGATCCTTCGGCACGCCGTTACCTTCCTTGTAGAAGGTCGCCAGCGCATATTGCGCTTCCGGGTTGCCGGCGTCGGCCGCGACGCGCAGCAGCTCGGCCGCGCGCCTGACGTCCTGCGGCAGCGTATTGCCGTCGAGATAGAGCAGCGCCAGATTGTAGGCCGCCTTGGCGTTGCCGAGCTTGGCCGAGGAAGCGAGCAGTTTTACCGCATGGTCGCGGTTGGTGGCGCCGCCGCGGCCGGACAGGCGCATCATGGCGAGTGCGAACATGCCTTCGCGGTCGCCGGCATCGGCCGCGCGCTGATACCATTCGGCAGCCTTGGCGTAATCGCGCTTGATGCCGAGCCCGTTGGCATAGAGCTCGCCCAGCATCGTCATTGCCTTCGGGTCGCGGGCGTATTGCGCACGCGTGGTCGCGAGATCAAAGGTGGTCTTGTAGAGGCCCCGCTGATAGGCGCCGTAGACGTTGTCGACGTTGGGATCGTCGAAGGTCGGCATTTGCGGGTCTGCCGGCGCCGGCACGGGCCTGGTTGTCACCGTGGGCTTGGGCGTCGTCGTGGGGGCGGGCGCCGGAGTCGTGGCGGGCTTTTTCGCCGCCGCCGGAGCCTTTGCCTTTGGCGGCGCCTGCTTCGCAGCCGGTGGGCCTGCGGGCGGCTGCGCGGCGGGCGGCGCCAGCGAGGTCTGCGCGGCGGCGCCGGCCGTCGTCATAACGAGGCCCGTGAGCAGCGATATGGAACGTAGTAGTTTCATGGTCCGGCGTTATCCGTGCCCGGCCTTGTCAGGGCTGGTCCTGGTTTTTCCGAACGCGGCTTCATACGCCTGTAGGATAGCCTGGGCGACGTCGGTAAGTGCGGCCTTGGCGCCGCGCGGATCGGCCCAGATGAAATCGCCGACCAGCACGAAATCCGCGCCGGCGCGGGCGAATTCGGCGGCCTCCTCGCGCGAGACGGCAAAGCCGACACAGGGCGGCTCGAACAGCTCGTCCCACCATTGCAGTCGTTCGGCAATCGCTTCCACGGAGGGTCGCTGGCAGTTGCCATCGGGCTCGCCGAACAGCACGTAGTCGGCGCCACTTTCGCCCGCGGCCATCGAATCGTGCCGCGTCGTGAGCCCGCCGACGCCGGCAATGCGGTCCGGCTTCAACGACGGCAACGCATCCTCCAGCGCGGCGAGGCTGTTCAGATGCGCGCCGTCGGCGCCCGCGCGCGCCACCAGTTCGACATGCCCGTCGAGCAGCAGCGCCGCGCCGGCATTCTGGATCACGGGCGCCAGCGTCTTCACGCGCGAGATCATGGTGCGCTGGTCGACAGGCTTCAGTCGCAGCAGCACCGCCGCAACGTTGGCCGCGGTCAACAGTGTCGGAAGCTCGCTCGCGAACTGCGTCGGATCGTCCACCTCCGGCGTCGCGAGATAGAGGCGCGGCGCCGGGCGCGGCGGAAGAGGTTTATTGGCCGAGTCTTTGTTAGCCAAGTCTAGGCGACCTTCTTTTCAAGGCCGGTTTCCCACTCGCCCTTGCTCGCCAGCGCGTTCATCTTGGCGCGGTGCGTAAAGGCGCGTTGGCCTGCGGCGACATTTTCGCTCTTGCCGGACCACGCCTTTTGCGGCGCCGCCTGCAGCGCGCGGCCATAGGAGAAGGTAAGCCTCCAGGGCAGGTTGCCGATCTTGTTCATGGCATCGAGATGCGCGGTCGCATCCTCGTCGGATTGCCCGCCGGAGAGGAAGGCGATGCCCGGCACGGCGGCGGGCACGCACGCCTTCAGCAGCCGCACGGTTTTCTCCGCGACTTCGCTGACGGAAGCCTGCTTCGCGCACTTCTTGCCTGATATCGCCATATTGGGCTTCAGCACCATGCCTTCGAGTTCGACGCGCTGGATGCGCAATTCCTGAAAAGTCTTGTTCAGCACGCGCTCGGTCACGTCGTAGCAGCGGTCGATGTCGTGATCGCCATCCATCAGCACTTCCGGCTCCACGATCGGCACGATCTGCGCGGCCTGGCACAGCGCAGCATAGCGCGCCAGCGCGTGTGCGTTGACGCTGATCGCCGTCATGGTCGGGATACCCCGGCCGCCAGTGCCGCTGCCGATATCGATCACCGCGCGCCACTTCGCGAAGCGCGCGCCACGCTCGTAATACTTTTTCAATCGCTCGGCGAGCTTGTCGAGGCCGACGGTGACGAGTTCGCCCGGGCATTGCGGCAGCGCCTGCGTGCCCTCGTCGACCTTGATGCCGGGGATGGCGCCAGCCTGCTCGATCAGCTTGACCAGCGGCGTGCCGTCCTTTGCGTTCTGCCAGATCGTCTCGTCGTACAGGATCACGCCGGAGACGTACTTGCTCATCGCCTCGGCGGAGCGGAACAGCATCTCGCGATAGTCGCGGCGGCTCTCCTCGGTCGATTCGACCTTGATGGCGTCAAAGCGCTTCTTGATCGTCCCGGAGGATTCATCGGCGGCGAGGATGCCCTTGCCCGGGGTGACCATGGCGAGGGCAACCTTGTTGAGGTCGGCGAGATTCATCGAAGTTCTCCAAGAACATCATGCCCTTGCGCACCAAAATAGGCGGTTCTCGGGCAATTGCCTAGAAAACGTTCGTCGCACCCTGGGTGTTTGCGGGGCGCGGGCGGCTTTAAGCAACCCGCGGATCGAGTTCACCCTTGGTGTAACGCTTGGCCATCTCGGCCGTGGTCAGCACCTTCTGGATCTTGCTGGCCTGGCCCGCGGTATTGAATTCCTGCAGCCGCTGCTTGCACAGCTTGGCCATCGCTTCCATCGCCGGCTTGAGATATTTGCGCGGATCGAACTCTTCCGGATTGTCCTTCAGAACCTTGCGGATTTGGCCGGTCATGGCCATGCGGTTGTCAGTGTCGATGTTGATCTTGCGCACGCCGTTCTTGATTCCGCGCTGGATTTCGGAAACCGGCACGCCCCAGGTCGGCTTCATCTTGCCGCCATTGGCGTTGATGATCTCCTGCAGCTCCTGTGGCACCGACGAAGAGCCATGCATCACCAGATGCGTGTTCGGCAGCTTGCGGTGGATTTCCTCGATCACGTTCATGGCGAGGATGTCGCCGTCCGGCTTGCGGGTGAACTTGTAGGCGCCGTGCGAGGTGCCCATCGCGATCGCCAGCGCATCGACTTTTGTCTCTTTCACGAACTTCACGGCTTCGTCGGGATTGGTCAGCAGCTGGTCATGAGATAGTTTGCCTTCGGCGCCGTGACCATCTTCCTTGTCGCCCATGCCGGTCTCGAGCGAGCCAAGCACGCCGAGTTCGCCTTCCACCGAGATGCCGCCGAGATGGGCCATGTCGGTGACGGTCTTGGTCACGCCGACATTGTAGTCCCAGTCGCCGGGGGTCTTGCCGTCGGCCTTCAGCGAGCCGTCCATCATCACGGAGGTGAAGCCGGCCTGGATCGCGGTCATGCAGGTGGCGGGTTCGTTGCCGTGATCAAGATGCACGCAGACCGGAATCTGCGGATAGATCTCGGTGACGGCGTCCATCATGTGCTTGAGCATGACGTCATTGGCGTAGGAGCGCGCACCGCGCGAGGCCTGGATGATGACGGGGGCATCGAGCGAAGAGGCGGCCTCCATAATGGCCAGCGCCTGCTCCATGTTGTTGATGTTGAAAGCCGGCACCCCGTAATCGTGCTCGGCCGCGTGATCGAGCAGTTGACGCAAGGTAATGCGAGCCATTCAAATTCTCCTGTATTTGCCGCGCCTTTGGCGCTCCACTAATTTCGGTTAGATCATGATGCGATCTGAAGGAATCGCATCATGATCTCATCTCTTTTTTGAGCATGATCTTTTCGGAAAACCGGTCACCACGTTTCCGGATCATGCTCTAACGCAGTTTCAGCACTTCGACGCCGGGCAGCGGCTTGCCTTCCATCCATTCGAGGAACGCGCCACCGGCCGTCGAGACATAGGAAAAATCGTCGGCCACGCCGGCCTGGTTCAGCGCCGCGACGGTGTCGCCGCCGCCGGCGACCGAAATCAGCTTCTTGGCCTTGGTGCGCTCCGCGGCATGTTTGGCCGCCACCATAGTGCCGCGGTCGAACGGCGTCATCTCGAAGGCGCCGAGCGGGCCGTTCCAGACCAGCGTCTTGGCGTCGTCGATCGCGGCATGAATCCGCGCGGTCGATTGCGGGCCGACGTCGAGAATCATGCCGTCGGCCGGGATCGCATCGAGCCCATAGGCGTGCGAGGGCGAGTTGGCCGCGAAGTGATAGGCGACCACGGCGTCGACGGGCAGGATGATGGCGCAGTTCGCCGCCTCGGCCTTTTCCATGATGCGCAGCGCGGTCGCGGCGAGGTCCTTTTCCGCCAGCGACTTGCCCACGCTGACGCCCTGCGCATGCAAAAAGGTGTTGGCCATGCCGCCGCCGATCACAAGCGCATCGACTTTTGTCACGAGATTTTCCAAGAGGTCGATCTTGGTCGAGACTTTTGCGCCGCCGATGATCGCGATCACGGGCTTGGTCGGCGCATCCAGCGCCTTCTCAAGCGCAGTGAGTTCGGCCTGCATGGTGCGCCCGGCGTAGGCGGGAAGCTTATGGCCGAGGCCTTCGGTCGTGGCGTGCGCGCGGTGCGCGGCCGAGAACGCGTCGTTGACCCAGATGTCGCCGAGTTTTGCCAGCTCCGCCACGAACGCCGGATCGTTCTTCTCTTCCTCTTTGTGGAAGCGGGTGTTTTCCAGACAGAGAATATCGCCGTCCTTCATCGCCGCCACCGCCTTGGCCGCGGCCTCGCCGATGCAGTTGTCGGCGAAGGCGACCGGCTTCTTGATGACCTTCGACAGCGCCTCGGCGACAGGCTTCAGCGAATCCTTGGCGTCGCGTCCCTTCGGCCGGCCGAAATGGGCGAGCAGGATAACCTTGCCACCCTTGTCCGAAATTTCGGTGATCGTCGGCGCCACGCGCTCGAGCCGCGTCGCGTCGCTGACGCGGCCGTTCTCCATGGGCACGTTGAGGTCGACGCGCAGCAGCACGCGCTTGGCCTTGACGTCAACGTCATCGAGGGTACGGAAGCTTCCTGCCATTGATCACCATCGTCTCAAGCGAATTACTATTGATGGTCTGGTGGCGGCGAGTGGCCATGGTCGCCACTTCCGCCGCCATCGTCAGGGTCGTTGACCTTCATGCCTCGCAGGAAACCGTACGCGATCAAGCCGATCAGCAAGATTACTCCGGGTATTCCGAGCCAGTGCGGAAGGCTCATCGATCTGCTCTCTTACAGCAGCTTCCCCATCGCCACGGCGGTGTCGGCCATGCGGTTGGAGAAACCCCATTCATTGTCGTACCAGGACATCACCCGCACCAGCGTGCCGTTCTGTACCTTGGTCTGGTCCTCGTGGAACGTCGACGAGTGCGGATCGTGGTTGAAATCGATCGAGACGTTCGGCGCTGACGTGTAGCCGAGGATGCCCTTGAGCTGCTGCTCGGAGGCACGCTTCATCGCGGCGTTGATTTCCTTGACGTCGGTGGCGCGCTTGGCAACGATCTTGAGATCGACCACCGAAACGTTGGGCGTCGGCACGCGGGTCGCGACGCCGTCGAGCTTGCCCTTCAGCTCCGGCAGCACCAGGCCGATCGCCTTGGAAGCACCGGTGGAGGTCGGGATCATCGACATCGCCGCCGCGCGGCCGCGATAGAGATCCTTGTGCATGGTGTCGAGCGTCGGCTGGTCGCCGGTGTAGGAGTGGATCGTCGTCATGAAGCCCTTGTCGATGCCGACGGCGTCGTTCAGTACCTTG
>CADEDX010000418.1:0-4795 GCA_902826195.1 uncultured Bradyrhizobium sp.
CAACATCTGCTGGGGCGGCGTTTATCTCGGCGTCCGCACCTTCCTGCCGCTGATGACGAAGGCTGACGAAGCGCATATCGTCAACACATCGAGCGTCAACGGGTTTTGGGCCTCCGTGGGCCTCGGCGTACCGCACACCGCCTACAGCGCCGCCAAGTTCGCGGTGAAAGGGTTCACCGAAGCGCTGATGACGGACCTGCGGCTCAACGCCCCGCACATAAAATGCTCGGTCGTGATGCCCGGCCATATCGGCACCTCGATTGTTTCAAATTCGCGCAAGATCCAGAGCGGTATGGAATCCGATGAGTTGAGCCCGAACGAAATCCTGGCGACGCGGCAGCGCCTGAAAGGCATGGGAATCGACACCGCGCCGATGTCGGATGACGATATCCAGAACATCGCGCTCGACCGCGCGCGCAAGTTTCGTGACGAGGCGCCGACCACCGCGGCGGCCGCGGCCAAAATTATCCTCGATGGCGTCAAGGCCGAGCGCTGGCGCATTCTGGTCGGTGACGATGCCCACAAGCTCGATGAGAGGGTGCGGCAGGCCCCGGAAAAGGCCTACACGCCGGAATTCTACAACAGCTTTTCGGAAGAGGTCGGCTGGCGGCTGGGATAGCAGGCGATCGGTTCTGATGGATTCAGAACCGATGCGCTTCTCACTGCTGTGCAATCGCTTTACGCGAACCGGTTGCCCGATCCTCTCACGACGCGCTGGCGCGAGCCGGGACGGTAAGCGAGACGGTGGTGGCCCGAGCAATAGGGCATGCCTTCCACCGGCGGATTGCCGCAGAAGCAGAAATCCTCGGCGCCGGGCGTGCTGATCGGCCAGCGGCATCGCTCGTTGCTGAGTTCGAGCAACGAGCAGCGGAACTCGCTGGCGATGGGATCTTCCTGGGTCTGCTGCGGGTCTTCGTAAACGGCCTGCAGGATCTGGTACTGCAGGCGCGGAATGGACTTTCGGGAGCGGTCCCGCGCCGCCTTGGTGGGGCGAGGTTCCGCGCGCGCTGGGCCGCGCGTCAGATGGAGCCGGGCGAGCTTGCCGATAACGGCGTTGCGGCTGACGCCAATGCTGGCTGCGATCTCGCGGCAGGTGAGGCCGGCTTCAAAATGACTCTTTAGCAATTCGACGCGATCGGTGGTCCAGGTCGGTACGTTCGTAAGCATGTTTTCGGTTCCACATTCTGTGTGAACCGCCGCATCCCGTTCCCCGTCAGGACGCCTTTCCATTGTCGCGGATCGCAAGCAACCCGTCCTTGATGGCGAGCCGAATGCCTTCCTCGATCAATGTTCTAGCGACGCCGGGAACGCTGGTGCCGTGGGTGCCCTGTCTCACCAGTCTTTCGAGATAGTTGATGGTCGAGAGCGCCAACGTAACGGGAATGCGGTCGGTTTCGGCTTTTTCTGTAGCCATGGGGAACGCTAACTTTTAAACGGTGTACTGAAAAGTTACTATTTAGACTCTATTTAGTTTTGCACACATGAGTCAAACGTCTTGTGGATAGTTTTCTATCCAATTGGAATTGCAGTTAAAAATTCCGTCAAGGGGTCTGTGGATCGAATTTGCGCTTGCTGTGCGGAGGGCGTTGCAGGCCTTGGGCTACCTTTGCGTCCGCGGCGAAACGACCAAGCCGCACACCCATTTCTTGATTGCCTCGCATGACCGGGAATGCCGATGATGCCCGGGGACGACGGCCAGGGCGCAATGACGGTCAAGAACGGGCTCTACACCATCCAGATCGAGATGACCGACGGCGGACATGGCCGCGCCAGCGGCGTGATCGTGCTGCAGGATGGCAAGATCGCCGGCGGCGATTCATATTTCTGTTACACGGGCTCCTATCGCGGCGATCACGGCAAGTGGCGCGGCGAATTGATCACCACCGAGCATACGAAATCCGCAGGCGCGCTGCCGCTGTTCGGCGGACGCGAGGTGACCTGCGGCTTCACCGGCGTCTATTCGGCCGAGACGGCTGATGTGAACGGCACGGCGCTGGTCGGAAAGACCAGCGTGACGTTTCATGCAAGGCTGCAACTGCGTTCGGAGTTTTGACCGAGCGTCAGCCGTGCACCACCGACTTCGCGATCATGCAGTGAACGCCCTTCGAGCTATTGACCGTCTGCGTCACGCGCAGATCGGCAGCGAGGCTGCACAGCGTGTAGGCGTCCTCGCGCGATAGATTGCGCTTCTCGCCGAGCAGCGCGATCATGTCGCGCAGCGCGCGCACCGCGCATTGATCGAGGTCGGGGTCCATCGCCATCGTCATGTAATGATCGGCGGTCTCCGCGCGAGGATAATCGAGCTGCAGATCCTTGCGCAGCGTCAGGCGGAAACGGCCTTTGAGGGCGGTTTCGATCGCGGTGACGCAGACCTCGCCGTCGCCCTGTACGCCGTGGCCGTCGCCGCAGGAGAACAGCGCGCCGGGCGTGAACACCGGCAGATACAGCTTGGCGCCGGCGCCAAGTTCCTTGTTGTCGAGATTGCCGCCCATTGCGCGCGGGATCAGCGAAGTGATGGGGCCCCAGCCGGGCGGCGGTGCCACGCCCATCACGCCGAAGAACGGCTTGAGCGGCAGGTCGAGGCCCCAGGGCAATCGGCCCACCATCCGTTCGCGGTCGAGTGGAATGTTGAGGATCCGTGTCTCGTGAAAATCATCGGGCAGGGTGCCTGCCAGCGGGCGGATCAGATTCCAGCCCCAATCCTGCCGGAGCTGGACGTCGATGATGTCGACTTCCAGTACGTCACCCGGCTCGGCGCCGGCGACCGCAAGGGGGCCGGTGAGAATATGGCCCTGCAGCTTCCGCTCGCATTTCGCGTGAATGTCCAGGAGTTCGGGGGGGATGTGAAATTTGTTCTTGTCCGGTAGGACCTCGGGCCCGCCGCTGACGGTCTCGATGGTGACTTCGTCGCCGCTGGCAATGGTCAGCACGGGCTTCAACTGCGCGTCGAAATAGCCCCAATGACAGGTTTCGGGGCTGGAATGCAGGTGGTGATGGGACATCAGGGAAGGCTTTCTGGCAGGACGGGTTGATCTCAATGTCTCATTGCAAGACTTGGTCCAGCAATCCATTTTTTTGAAGATGCCTTTGCGATGGGGATGGATACGCCGGGCAGGCCCGCGTATGACGGCGTTACCAATTCGCGAGGCCTGCCTTGTTTTTCGTCCTGTCCAAGACGCTCGGCTATTTGCTGCTGCCGACGAATTTCCTGATCGCGATCGGGGTCGTCGGCGCCGTTCTGATGGCGACGCGCTTTGCGTCGCTCGGTCGCAAGCTGGTGATCGCGACCGTGCTGCTTTTGGTGATCTGCGGGCTGTCGCCGCTCGGAAAGGCGTTGCTCTACCCGCTGGAACAGCGCTTTCCGCAATGGGATGCGACGCGCGGTGCGCCTGACGGTATTATCATTCTCGGGGGATCGATCGAGCCCGATCTCTCCGTGGCGCATGGCACGCCGGTGGTTCGTGGGGCGCCGGACCGCATCATTGCCGCCGCAGCGCTGGCCAGACACTACCCGAATGCGCGCGTGGTGTTTTCCGGCGGCAGCGCCAATCTGATTTCGAACGATGCCAGAGAGGCCGATTTCGCAGGAAGCATCTACGAAAGCCTCGGCGTCGATAAATCGCGGCTGATCATGGAACGGCAATCGCGCAACACGCAGGAGAACGCCGAGTTTTCCAAGGCGCTGGTTGCGCCGAAGGAAGGCGAGCGCTGGGTTCTGGTCACCTCGGCCTTTCATATGCCGCGCTCGGTCGGCCTGTTTCGAAAGGCGGGATTTGCGGTCGAGCCCTATCCCGTCGATTGGCGCGTCGGCGGACGCGACGATCTGATGACACTCTCGCATGTCACCGTCGAGGGACTGGCGCGGTCCGACCTTGCGATCCGCGAATGGATGGGCCTCATCGCCTACCGTCTGACCGGAAAGATCGACGAATTTTTGCCGGGGCCGGCGCCCAAGTAAGCTGTCGCAACGCCCGTAGGGCCGGGCTACAATCAGGTAAGTCGCTGGTTCAAGGCGCCGATTTGGGAGTTGACGAGATGCAACAACAGACACCGTCGGAAACGTTCGATCTGGCCGGCATGGTGGCCGACCTCAACAGCCTGCTTCGCCTGAAGACGACGGTGATCGGCATCAAGATGTTCGCCCGCGTCGAGGAGATGGCGGCGATCCCGAAAATCCGGCGGCCCTCGGCGGTGCATACCACTGACCAGATTGTCAGCATGGCGTCGCGGCTCGGCTGGACCGTCGGCATCATGGGCGACGATCTCGTCGGCGCGCAATGCCGCGCCGTGATCGGGCTGGCGCCGCAGGATGAAAAATTTCTCGCCGGGCAAAACTATGTCGGCGTCTGGCACGGCACGGCGGAAGACGCGCGCAAGCGCCAGGAGGCGCTCGACGTAGTTCCTTTCGGACGCTATCAGGCGATGGCGGTGAGCCCGCTCACCAGCGGCCGGCTCGACCCGCCGGACATTTGTCTCGTCTACGCCACGCCCGGCCAGATGATCATCCTGATCAACGGCCTGCAATATACCGGCTACAAGAAGTTCGAATGGGGCGTCGTTGGCGAAACCGCCTGCGCGGATTCCTGGGGGCGGGCGCTCAAGACCGGCGAGCCGTCGCTCTCGCTGCCGTGCTTTGCCGAGCGGCGCTATGGCGGCGTGCCTGACGAGGAGATGCTGATGGCGCTCAAGCCGGAGCATCTCGCCAAGGCGATCGTCGGCATGAAGCAGCTCGCCAAGAACGGTTTGCGCTATCCCATTGCGCCCTATGGCATCCAGGCCGACGTGCGCGCCGGCA
>CADEDX010000418.1:4805-6301 GCA_902826195.1 uncultured Bradyrhizobium sp.
ACGGATTGCGTCGTCATTGCGAGGAGCGTAGCGACGAAGCAATCCATTCTTACTTCTTTTCCGCGGCGAGATGGATTGCTCCGCGGAGCCTGTCATCCGGCGGCACTTCGCGCAACCGGGTGGCTCGCAATGACGGAAGAATAAGTAATCACCTGAAGGAAACTAGCTTATGTCTTCGTCGAAATTCGACATCGTCGTCTACGGCGCCACCGGCTTCACCGGGCAGCTCGTCGCCGAATATCTCGCCGCGCATTACAATGGCGACACGAGCCTGAAATGGGCCATGGCCGGGCGCAGCAAGGACAAGCTCGCCGCCGTCCGCGACGCCATCGGCGCGCCGGCGGACACGCCGCTGATCGTGGCCGACGCGGCCGATCCGGCATCGTTGAAGGCGATGGTCGATCAGACGAAATCCGTGATCTCGACGGTTGGACCGTACCAGTTCTACGGCAACGAACTGCTGGCGGCTTGCGTCGCCTCGGGCACTGACTATTTCGATCTCTGCGGCGAGCCGCTCTGGATGCGCCAGATGATCGACAAGCACGAGGCTGCCGCGAAGGCGAGCGGCGCCCGCATCATGTTTTCATGCGGCTTCGACTCGGTGCCGTTCGAACTAGGCGCTTTCTTCGTGCAGGAGGAAGCCAAGCGGGTGTTTGGCGCGCCGGCCTCCCGCGTCAAGGGCCGCGTGCGTGACATGCGCGGCACGCTGTCCGGCGGCACCGCGGCCAGCGCCAAGGCGACGTTCGATGCGGTCGCCAAGGACCTCAGCCTTGTCGCAATCCTCAAGGATGCGTTCGCGCTGACGCCCGGCTTCAAGGGGCCGAAGCAGCCGCCGGGCAGCAAGCCCTTGTACGAGGAAGACCTGAAGTCCTGGGCCGCGCCCTTCATGATGGCGCTCATCAATACCCGCAACGTCCATCGCTCGAACATGCTGATGGGATATTTCTATGGAAAAGAGTTCGTCTACGACGAAATGGTCCTGACGGGCGACGGCGAAAGGGGCGAGGCCAATACCAAACGGGTGATGGCCGCCAACACCGAAAAGACCGGCCCCGATGCGCCGAAGCCGGGCGAGGGACCGTCAAAGGAGGAGCGCGAGAACGGCCTCTACGATCTGCTCTATGTCGCGATTGCGCCCGATTGCCGGCAGGTCCGCGCCACGGTGAAGGGTGACCGCGATCCCGGCTACGGCTCGACTTCAAAGATGATTTCAGAGTGTGCCATCTGCCTGTTGCGCGACACGCCCGACGTGCCGGCGGGAATCTGGACGCCGGGGGCCGCCATGCAGCACAAACTGATCAAGCGCCTGGTCGATCACGCGGGATTGACGTTCACGGTGGAGAAGTAGTTCCCCAGGAAGCCTTCGCGGGCACCGTGGGCGCGGGCTTGGCGCCCGCCTTCCAGCGTTCGGCGGCGACGAACATGCCCCATATGGTGCCGAGCATCATCCAGAAGTGGCGCCAATGATCGGTGTCGATGATAAAACTCTCGCCGAC
>CADEDX010000419.1:0-4273 GCA_902826195.1 uncultured Bradyrhizobium sp.
CGAGATCGGCCACCATTTCGGCCTGTCGGATGCCGATATGGAGGCGATCGAGGCGGCTGCGGGGTAGGTTGCGGGCTAGGATTGCGTATTTGGCTCTTTTGCCGAGGCGATATTCGGGATAAATCAACGGCCTTGCCCCCAATTCAACCGGGAAGCGACCGATGGAAAAGTTTACCACCCTGGAAGGCGTAGCCGCGCCGCTGAAGATCATCAATGTCGACACCGATATGATCATTCCGAAGCAGTACCTCAAGACCATCAAGCGCACCGGCCTTGGCAAGGGGCTTTTCTCCGAGCAGCGCTACAAGGATGACGGCAGCGAGAACCCGGACTTCGTGCTCAACCAGCCGGCCTATCGCAGCGCCAAGGTGCTGGTCGCCGGCGACAATTTCGGCTGCGGTTCCAGCCGGGAGCACGCGCCCTGGGCGCTGCTCGATTTCGGCATCCGCTGCGTGATCTCGACCTCGTTCGGCGACATCTTCTACAACAACTGCTTCAAGAACGGCATTTTGCCGATCCGCGTCAGCCAGGAAGATCTCGACAAGCTGTTCGACGATGCCGAGCGCGGCGCCAACGCCACCCTGACCATCGATCTGCCCAACCAGGAGATCCGCGGTCCGGACGGGGGCAAGGTGAAGTTCGAGATCGATCCGTTCCGCAAGCACTGCCTGATGAACGGCCTCGACGACATCGGCCTGACCATGGAGAAGAAATCGTCGATCGACACTTACGAGGCGAAGCTGAAGAAAGAGCGCGCCTGGGCCTGATCGTGTCATCCGAGTGTGTTACGGGAGCCCCGATCATTTCGGGGCTCTTTTGTTTGGGGCTCTTTTGTTTAAGGGAAGGCAGCGCGGATGCGGCCTGACGTCGTCACGTTCTGGCACGGCCCGCTCGACCGGCTGCGGCTGACCTGCCTGCGCTCGCAGGTCGCCGCCGGCCACAAGGTCACCGTCTACAGTTTCGACCCGATCCCGGGCCTGCCCGACGGCGTCGGCAACGCCGAGGCCGAGGCGATCCTGCCGCATTCGTTTGCCGAACGGCTGCGCCCGCCGGAGCCGGATGGAAGCTGGCGCGACTGGACCATTTTGCAGTTCAGCGATTTCTTCCGCATGCGGCTGATGGCCGAGCGCGCCGGGCTGTGGCTCGACGCCGACGTGCTGCTGCTGAAGCCGGTCGAGATCGATCCGGCAAAACCTTATTTCGCGTGGGAGCGCCGCCGCCAGCTCGGCAACTCGGTGCTGTACCTGCCGGCGAACAGTCCAATCGTTCAGGCGTTCGCGGACCTGATGGAGCGGGAAGACCTGACGCCGGACTGGCTGGCGCTGCGCCATCGCGTCACCTTCATGCTGCGCCAGTTGCGGCATCGGTCGAGCCGCCTGTCCGACATCCGCGTCGCGATCTATGGTCCGGCCGCCATCACTGCACTGGCGCGTCGCAACGGTGAACTGCGCCACGCGCTGCCAAAACAGTCTTTTTATGCGATTCACGCCGAGCCAAAACTGTTCTTCGAGCCGTCGGATTTTTCCGGGCTGCTCGCCGATCCCGGGATTGTCGGATTGCACATCTCTCCGAAGGGCCGTGGTGCTGAACAGCCGATCGGGGGCAGCCTTTACGCGTGGGCCGCGGAGAAGTTCGGGAAATAGCCGACGGTTCCCTCCCTCCCCCGTGGCCAAAACGGATGAGCGGGATTTGATCCAGCGCAACGACGCCGGCGCTGTCTGGATGCACTTTAAGTCATGACTGTACCCAAAGGGAGCCGCGCCATGACCGTTCAGGAAAAGCCCTATCCCGTCGTCAGCCTCATGGTCGACGTCTTCGGCGATTGGCTGAAGCATCGCCGCGAGATGCGGGAAATGCACGAGATGGACGCCGCCAACTTCAACCAGATCGCCGGCGAACTGCGGATGTCTCCCAACGACCTCGAGGAACTGGTCCGTCAAGGCCCGCACGCCGCCGACGAGCTGCCGAAGATGCTGGTAGCCCTTGGTATCGACCAGGAGGCCTTGGCGCGCACCGAGCCCCATGTGCTGCGCGACATGGAGCGCGTCTGCTCGGTGTGCAATCACAAGCGCCAGTGCGACCGCGACCTCGCCGCCGGCAACGCTGCAAAGCATTACGAAGAATATTGCGGCAATGCCGACACGATCGACGGCCTCGGCCCGCGGGTACACCAGTAGAATCAGCGCCGGGAGTTGCCGAGAATGGCGCGTTCTACCTGGCTGCACATCCTGATCGCAACGATTGCCGCGGTCGCGGCGCTGCTTTTCGTAAGGCTGCACAACGCGAACGGCGCGCCGCTGCCGTCGGAGAGCATCTCGGCCGGACGCGGCCTTGCCGAAGCCTGGTGCAAGAATTGCCACGCGATCGAAGCGACGACCGGGGGCGCGAGGGGGCGCGGACCGGATTTCGTCGCTATCGCCAACCGGGTTTCAACCACGGGCCTGTCGCTGAAGGTCTTCATGAAGACCAGCCATCACCGGATGCCCAATCTCATTATCACGCCCGCCCAGGCCGATGATCTCACGAGTTACATTTTGAGCTTGAAGCGCGATTAGGTCAGAACGGCCTGACATAGGTCAGTGCGTTGGCCGGCGCCCGGATACAAAATCTCGAAAACAACCCCATGCAAAGCAGACCGGGCGACGGCGGTCCCAAGTCTAACTTCATATAATCTCAGAGCTTTTTCCTTTTGCGTCCTAATTTCCCATCGCCGCGATCGCATCCGCAATCGCGATGGTCCGCTTCGCCATGTCGGCGTGTAGCCGCTCCACCATCCGCCCGTCGAGCTGGATGGCGCCGCGGGAGGCGTTTTCCGGCTTTTCGAATGCCGCGATGATCTTGCGCGCTTCGGCGACCTCTTCCGCCGGCGGCGTGAAGATGGCGTTGCAGGCCTCGATATGGCTCGGATGGATCAGCGTCTTGCCGTCGAAGCCGAGATCGCGGCCTTGCGCGCATTCGGCGGCAAAACCGTCGAGATTGCCGATGTCGCTGTAAGGCCCGTCCAGAATTTCGAGCCCGTGAGCGCGCGTCGCCAGAATGCAGTGCGTGATCATCGGGATCATCGCGGCGCGGCCCGGCTGCATGCGGATGCGCGTCTCGCGCGAGATATCATTGGGCCCGAACACGAAGCCGGCGAGCCGGATTTCGGAATCTTTCGACGCCGCCGCCAGCTTGTCGGCATCGAGCACAGCGCGCGCGGTCTCGATCATGGCCCAGACCCGGATCGACATGTCGGCGTTGATGTCGCTCAGGCGATCGGCAATGGCGTTGAGATCGGCCACCGTGGAAATCTTGGGAACCAGGATGCCGTCGGGCCGGGCCTTGCCGGCCATGGTGACGTCATCGACCCACCAGGGCGTGTCGAGGCTGTTGACCCGGATCAGCACCTCGCGCTTGCCGAATCCGCCCGCGGCGACGGCCTTGGCGATCTGGTCGCGCGCGGCTGCCTTGGCGTCCGGCGCCACCGAATCCTCGAGGTCGAGAATAATGCCGTCGGCCGGCAGTGTGCGCGCCTTTTCCAGCGCCCGCGCGTTTGATCCCGGCATGAACAACAGGCTGCGGCGCGGACGGATCATCGGCTGGTTCCTTGGAGCGTTTTGGGTCCCTCGCCCTACCACTTCAAACCGGGGTCTGAAAGCCTTGTTCCGGTCGCTGGTTCATGGTTAGCCATGGCCAATACAGGCAGAAAGCACATGACAACCTCTTTCCCAAAACATCTGCTCGAAGGCTACCGGGCCTTTACCTCGCAGCGGCTGCCGACCGAACAGACGCGCTACCGGGAACTCTCCGAGCGTGGCCAGTCGCCGGCCGTGATGGTGATCGGCTGCTGCGATTCCCGTGTCTCGCCGGAAGTGATTTTTGACGCCGGCCCCGGCGAACTGTTCGTCGTGCGCAACGTCGCCAACCTCGTGCCGGTCTATCAGCCCGACGGCGGCGCCCACGGCGTCTCGGCGGCGCTGGAATATGCCGTCAACGTGCTGCGCATCCAGCATGTCGTGGTGCTCGGCCACGCCCAGTGCGGCGGCATCCGCGCCTTCATCGACAAGATCGATCCGCTGTCGCCGGGCGATTTCATCGGCCGCTGGATGGCGATGTTCATCAAGCCGGGCGAGGTTGTCGAGCAGCGCGAACACGAGGCGATGCAGGATTTCACAGTCAGGATCGAAAAGGCCGCGATCTTCCGCAGCCTCGAAAACCTGATGACGTTCCCGTTCGTGCGCAGCCGCGTCGAGAAGGGCGAGATGCAGTTGCACGGCGCCTATTTCGGCGTCGC
>CADEDX010000419.1:4373-6296 GCA_902826195.1 uncultured Bradyrhizobium sp.
GCCGCCTTCTTCTTCGCGGTGATCAGCTTGCGATTGATCAGGCTCTCCGCGATCTGGATCGCGTTCAGCGCGGCGCCCTTGCGCAGATTGTCCGACACGCACCACAGTTCGAGACCGTTCTCGACGGTGTTGTCCTCGCGGATCCGGCTGATGTAGGTGGCATCCTCGCCGGCCGCTTCATACGGCGTCACGTAACCGCCGGGCTCGTGCTTGTCGATGACGAGGCAGCCCGGCGCATTGCGCAGGATGTTGCGGGCTTCGTCGGCGGTGATCGGGTTTTCGAACTCGATGTTGACGGCTTCAGAATGGCCGACGAACACGGGCACGCGCACGCAGGTCGCGGTCAGCCTGATTTTGGGATCAAGAATCTTCTTGGTCTCCATCATCATCTTCCACTCTTCCTTGGTGTAGCCGTCCTCCATGAAGACGTCGATATGCGGGATCACGTTGAAGGCGATGCGCTTGGGGAATTTCTTGTTGATCAGCTCGCTGTTGGTGTAGACGGCCTTGGTCTGCGAGAACAGTTCGTCCATCGCATCCTTGCCCGCGCCCGACACCGACTGGTAGGTCGCGACCACGACGCGCTTGATGGTGGCCTTGTCGTGCAGCGGCTTCAGCGCCACCACGAGCTGCGCGGTCGAGCAGTTCGGATTGGCGATGATGTTCTTCTTGGCAAAACCCTTGATCGCGTCGGCATTCACCTCGGGCACGATCAGCGGCACGTCCGGGTCCATGCGCCAGGCCGACGAATTGTCGATCACGACCGCGCCGGCGGCGCCGATCTTCGGCGACCATTCCTTCGACACCGTGCCACCCGCCGACATCAGGCAGATATCGACGTCGGAAAAATCATAGTGCTCGAGGGCTTTGACCTTGAGGGTGTGGTCGCCATAGGAGACCTCGACGCCGACGCTGCGGCGCGAGGCCAGCGCCACCACCTCGTCGGCGGGGAATTTGCGCTCGTCGAGAATGTTGAGCATTTCGCGCCCGACATTGCCGGTCGCACCGACGACAGCGACTTTGTAACCCATCGTTCACTCTCCGAGGAAATTTGCCGCCCCGCCGTTTGATGCGGAAAGGGGGAAGGCAGCGCTTCTATGCGAGAAACGCCCTTCTGACAAATTTTGGGCGTTTGATGCATTCGTTTCCGGCCAGAACGGCCAATTCCGATTCCACGGGTTTCTGGACGGCGCTGGCCAGCTTCGTGGACGACGTCTACGGCACGATCTCCCGGCTCCGCGCCTATCTGATGGCGCTGGCGCTGATGGCGATCTGCGGTATCGCGTTATGGGAGCATTTGCCGGCGGTGGCCGCGATGGAACCCGCACCCAAAACCTGGAGCCAGGCCAGTCGCACGGCATCCGCCTTCGCGGTGAGCCACCTTATTTTTCCGGGCAAGACAGAGACTTACGAGATCCTTCGGCATCCCGAGGGCGGCCGCAAGGACGTCTTCCGCTGGAGCGGTATCGGCGGCACGCCGGTTGCCGAGCTCGAAATCTATCGTCCAGGCGAGGAAGCCGATCAGGTCGGTTCGGCTGCCGGCTACCTGGCCGCCCGGATGGACCCGGCCGGCCCGCGCGAGCTGGAGGCGGCAGGGATCGCCGACAGCAAGTTTGGCCCCATCACGCTGTTTCGCCGCACCGGCGGCACCGAGGCCGCCCAGGCCTGCCTGCGATTCTACCGGCATGTCGATGAACCGAAATTCCGTCTCTCCGGCTGGTCCTGCCTGGGCGACGGTCTGCCGGCCCGGCGCACGGCGATCGGTTGCATGCTGAACCGGCTGGTGCTGCTGACGGCCGGAAGCGACCCCAAACTGGCGGAATTGTTCGCCCGCGCCGAGGTCAGGCGCAGCGACTGCGCGGGCTCGGGCGCCCCGGCCGCTCCGGCGGACCGGGTGACGGGCGCCGACAACCCGCAACTGCC
>CADEDX010000420.1 GCA_902826195.1 uncultured Bradyrhizobium sp.
GCAGCAGGATAAATGGCTTCCCCGGTTGGCCGAAGGCACCGACATTCCCTGCTTTGGCCTGACCAGCCCGGAAGCCGGCTCCGATGCCGCCTCGATGGTCGATACCGGAATCATCTGCAAGGGCAGTTTCGAAGGCCGCGAAGTGCTGGGCCTCAGGCTAAACTGGCACAAGCGCTACATCACGCTGGGACCGGTCGCGACGCTGCTCGGTCTCGCCTTCAAGGCCTATGATCCCGATCATCTCGTGGGAGACCGGGAAGAACTCGGCATCTCCGTCGCTCTGATTCCAACCCACCTTCCGGGTGTCGAGATCGGCCGCAGGCATCTGCCGTCGATGCAGGTGTTCCAGAACGGCCCGAACTGGGGCCGCGACGTCTTCATCCCGATGGATTACGTCATCGGCGGGCAGGAGCGGCTCGGTCAAGGCTGGAAGATGCTGATGACGGCGCTTGCTGCCGGCCGCGGCATCTCGCTGCCGTCGCTCTCGGCCGCGGGTGCGGCCTATGCCGCGCGCACCACCGGCGCCTATGCCCGTATCCGCGAGCAGTTCGGCATTTCCATCAGCAAATTTGAAGGCATCGAGGAGCCGCTCGCCCGCATCGCCGGCACGGCCTACCTGCTCGACGGCGCGCGGCGGCTGACCTGCGCGGCCCTGAACCAGGGGCATCATCCGGCGGTGATCTCCGGCATCATGAAGCTGCATGCTACCGAACGGATGCGCATCGCGATCGACGACGCCATGGACATTCATGGCGGCAAGGCCGTCATCGACGGGCCGCAAAACTATCTCGGCAACCTCTATCGCTCGGTGCCGGTCGGCATCACGGTGGAGGGCGCCAATATCCTGACGCGCAATCTCATCGTGTTCGGCCAAGGCGCTATTCGCGCTCATCCTTTCTTGCTCGACGAAATGAATGCACTCGGTGAATCCGACCGCGCCAAGGGGCTCGACGCCTTCGACAAGACGTTCTGGGCGCATGTCGGCCACAGTTTCAAGACCATGTTCCGCGCCTGGGGCCGAAGCTGGAGCGGCGGGCTGTTTGCGCCGGCGCCCGATGCCGGCGATGCAACACAATTCTACCGTCAGCTATCGCGCTATTCTTCGGCCTTTGCGTTGTGCGCCGACATGGCGCTGCTAACGCTCGGCGGCGCGCTCAAGCGCAAGGAAATGCTCTCGGCGCGGTTCGGCGATATCCTGTCCGAATTGTATCTGCTGTCAGCCGCGCTGAAGCGATGGCAGGACGAGGGACGGCAGCGCGAGGATTTCGCCGCACTTGAATGGTGCATGGCAAGTGGTTTCCGCACCATCGAAAACCGCTTTGCCGAGATCCTCGCCAATCTGCCGAACCGGTTCGTCGCGGTCATCTTGAAATTCCTGATCCAGCCGTTCGGCGCGAAGGTGACAGGTCCCTCCGACCGGGTCGTGCATCAATGCGCGCAACTCGTGCTCGAGCCGTCGGCGGCGCGCGACCGGCTGACGGCCGATCTGTCGCATGTCGACGACGATGGCGGCGTCGCGCGGCTGGAGAAGGCGTTCCTCCTGGTCACGGCGGCAGAGGATGTTTCCAGGCAGATGCGCGCCGCACGCCTGCATGACTGGAAAGAGGCCGTCAAGAAGGGCGTCATTACGCGAGCCGACGGCGAGCGGCTGCAGGCGGCGCATGAAGCCGTTGCCAAGGTGATCGAGGTTGACGACTTCGCGCCTGAGGCATTGTCGCCGATTTACAAGAAACCTGCCGATGTGCATCAGTTCTTCCAGGAACTGGGTGAGCAGAGGGCGGCAAGCTGATGGCAAAACCGGTCTTTATCGTCGACGGCAGCCGGACGCCGTTCCTGAAGGCGCGCTCCGGTCCCGGGCCGTTCACGCCGGTCGATCTCGCCGTGCAGTGCGGCCGGCCGCTGCTGGCGCGGCAACCGTTCGCGCCCGATGCCTTCGATCAGGTGATTTTGGGCTGCGTCAACGTCATCGCCGACGAGATGAACCCGGCCCGCGTCGCCGCACTGCGGCTCGGCATGGGCGAGAAGATGGTCGCCTTCACCGTGCAGATCAATTGCGGCTCGGGCATGCAATCCATCGATACCGCGTACCGCTACATCCGCGAGGGCGTCTCCGACCTCCTTCTGGCGGGTGGCGCAGAGGCTTTGAGCCACGCGCCGCTGGTGTGGCCGCAACAAGGGGTGCGCTGGTTCGCGGGCCTTGCTGGAGCAAAAGGCGTTGGTGCGAAGATCATGGCCGCGCTCAAGGTGAAGCCGAGCTATTTCAAGCCGATCATCGGATTGGAGCGCGGGCTGACCGATCCCATCACCGAACTCAATATGGGCCAGACCGCCGAAGTGGTCGGGCATCTCTTCGGCATTACCCGCGCGCAATCCGACGCCTATGCCGTCGAAAGCCACAAGCGGCTGGCGAAAGCGCAGTCCGAAGGCTGGTTGAAGGGCGAGGTGGAAACCGCGTTCGCGCGCGACGGAAAATTCTACGATCACGATGACGGCGTGCGGCCGGACTCGACGCCCGAGAGCCTGGCGAAGCTGAAGCCGGTGTTTGAACGTCCGTGGGGCAAGGTCACGGCGGGGAATTCTTCGCAGATTACCGACGGTGCGTCCTGGGTGATCCTGGCTTCCGAAGAAGCGGTGGCAAAACACGGCCTGACGCCGAAGGCGGCCATTCTCGACAGCCAGTGGTCGGCGCTCGATCCCGGAATCATGGGCTTGGGGCCGGTGCTGTCGGCAAGCGCGCTGTTGAAACGCAACGAACTGACGCTTGGCGATATCGAGACCTGGGAATTGAACGAAGCGTTTGCGACCCAGGTGCTGGGCTGTCTCGCCGCCTGGAACGATGAGAAATTCTGCAAGGAAGTTCTCGGCCTCGAAGGTGCTGCCGGTGAACTCGACCAGAGCAAGCTTAACGTCGACGGCGGCGCGATCAGCCTCGGCCATCCCGTCGGCTGCAGCGGCAATCGTATCGTGCTGCACCTCGTCAACGCCATGAAGCGGTTGGGCACCCGGCGCGGCATTGCCACCGAATGCATCGGCGGCGGGCAGGGCGGCGCGATGCTGATAGAGATGGTGTGAGCATGGATAGCCAGATCATGGACGTTCTCGGCGATCGCGTGCTCGAACTCGGGCCGAAGCCTGAGGCCGGCGGTATTTACAGGAATTTCAAGCTGACCCGTGACGCCGACGGTGTCGCCTGGCTGCTGTTCGACCGGGAGGGCACCAGCGCCAATACGCTATCGGCCGATTTGATCGAGGAACTCGACAAGGTGTTGGCGGAGCTGGAAGGCCATCGCCCCACCGGTCTCGTCATCCGTTCCGCCAAAAAGTCCGGCTTCATCGCCGGCGCTGACGTCAATGCGTTTCGCGGCGCGACCGAGGTCGCCGCCGTCGAGTCCGAGATCGGCCGCGCGCATGCGGTGATCGACCGGCTCGAGGCCCTGCGGGTTCCGAGCGTCGCCGTGATCCACGGCTTCTGCCTCGGCGGCGGCCTGGAGGTGGCACTGGCCTGCCGGATGCGGATCGCGATCGAGGACGCGCGCTTTGGTTTCCCCGAGGTGATGCTCGGCTTGCATCCCGGCCTCGGCGGCACCGTGCGATTTACCCAGCTGGTCAATCCCTTGCAGGCGATGCCGCTGATGCTGACCGGCAAGACCATCGATGCGCGGAAGGCAAAATCGCTCGGGCTGGTCGACGCCGTGACGCAGGAGCGGCACGTGCTCAATGCGGTCAAGGACGCCGTGTCCGGCCGGCTGCAGCGCGCGCGGTCCGGCCCGCTCAACAGCATTCTCAGCCTCGGTCCGGTTAGAGGCTTGCTCGCCGGGCGGATGCGCAGCGAGGCCGCGAAGGCCGCGCCGCAAGTGCATTATCCCGCACCCTACGCGCTGATCGATCTCTGGGAAAAGCACGGCGGCGACAAGCGGGCGATGCTCGACGCCGAGAAGGCGTCCTTCGCCAAGCTGATGGTGACGCCGACCGCACAGAATTTGATCCGCGTCTTCTTCCTGCGCGAGCAGATGAAGAAGCTCGCCGGCAGCGGCAACAAGATCAAGCACGTTCACGTCATCGGCGCGGGCGCGATGGGCGGCGACATCGCCGCCTGGTGCGCCGGCCAGGATATGCGGGTGACGCTCGCCGACATGAAGCCGGAGCCGATTGCAAGCGCCATCAAGCGCGCGGCCGATCTTTACGGCAAGATTTTGCGGAAGCGAACGTCTGTGCGCGATGCGCTGGACCGTCTGATGCCGGACATGCAGGCCGAGGGCGTCCGCAACGCCGATCTCATCATCGAGGCGGTGCCGGAAAAGCTGGAGCTGAAGCAGAAGGTCTATGCCGGGCTGGAGCCAAGGATGAAACCCGGCGCGATCCTCGCCACCAACACGTCGAGCATCCCGCTGCAGGATCTGCGCACCACGCTGCAAAAGCCCGAGCGGCTGCTCGGCCTGCACTTCTTCAATCCGGTATCGCGGCTGCAACTCGTTGAGGTCGTCAGCCATGACGGCACCGATGCGCAACTGCTGAACGAGGCGCTGGTCTTTGTCGGCGCCATCGACCGCCTGCCGCTGCCGGTCAAATCCTCGCCGGGCTTTCTCGTCAACCGCGCGCTGACGCCGTACATGCTGGAAGCGATGGTGATGCTGGACGAGAAGATCGACAAGACGGTCATCGACGCCGCCGCGAAGAAATTCGGCATGCCGATGGGACCCATCGAGCTCGCGGACCAGGTCGGCCTCGATATCTGCCTCGACGTCGGCGACATGCTGCGCTCGAAGTTCGGCGACATGCTGCCGCCGACGCCGGTCTGGCTGCGTGAAAAGGTCGCCCGGGGCGAACTCGGCCGCAAGGCCGGCAAGGGTTTTTACACCTGGAAGGACGGCAAGGCCGACACCGGCGGCATGACCGCGATCACGGAGCCGTCGGCTGAGATGATCGACCGGCTGATGCTGCCGATGTCGAATGTTTGCGTCGCCTGCCTGCGCGAGGGCATCGTCGACAATGCCGATGTGGTCGACGGCGCCGTCATTTTCGGCACCGGCTACGCGCCATTCCGTGGCGGTCCGTTGAATTACGCGCGGACCCGCGGCGTGGAGAACGTAGTCTCGACGCTGGAGGCGCTGACGGACAAGTTCGGCAAGCGGTTTACGCCGGATGAAGGCTGGGAGAATTTCAAGTGAGCGAAACGCAAATGCACGCGCCGGTCAGTCGCGAGACCGAGCCGCGCGGCGATCTCTGCATCCGCACGCTGGCGATGCCGGCCGACACCAACGCCAATGGCGATATCTTCGGCGGCTGGCTGTTGAGCCAGATGGATATCGGCGGCGGCGTGTTCGCTTCCAAGATCGCCAGGTCGCGCACGGTGACAGTCGCGATCGAGGCGATGAACTTTCGCAAAGCCGTCTATGTCGGCGATCTCGTTTCGGTTCACGCCAATCTGGTCCGGGTCGGGCGCACCTCGATCACCGTTCACCTTGAAGCCTGGGTCCTGCGGCGCAAGGAATCGCAGGCGATCCTCGTGACCGATGGCAACTTTACCTACGTCTCGATCGACGAGGACGGCCAGCCGCAGGCGGTGCGGCCGGATGGTGCGATTGTGACCTGAGATTTATGGGCAGGGCCGCTCGTATCCGTCACGGCCGATGAACGTGCCGCGGCGCGGGTCATAGCTCGGTGAGCGCATGCAGCGCGGCGTGTCGTCATAGTAGCGTGGCGGCGGTGCGTATTGCGCCTGCACGCCGCAATAGCGCGGCGAAACCGGAGCCCAGCCGCGGGGCTGCTCCAGGTAGCAGCCGTCTTGATACCAGCGATAGCCGCCGGGCCGCGGCTCGCCCTGGGCGCCGATTGCCGCACCGGTGCCTGCGCCGACGATGGCGCCGATCGCAGCTCCGCGGCCGCCACCAAGCGCTCCGCCGACAATGGCGCCAGCGGCTCCGCCAAACAGCGCGCCGCCCAGGGTGCTTTCCTGAGCCGCCGCTTCCTGCAGGGGCGAGCAAACGGCAAGGGCCATCAGAATCGAAAGCGCGAATTTCGGCATCATGTCAGGTCTCCTGCCACTGGAGCGATTCGCTCGCCAATCCGTGACCAGATTTGCCATAGCTCGGCCGAACCGCGCAACGGCGGACCCGGAACGATTTGCGGTGCAACGTGTTGGATGCCCGGAAGAAATCAGAGGCTGGGCCATGTCGGATACCTACATCATCGAAATCAGCTCGCAGGCGGCGGGCATTGTCGTGCGCGCGCCCGGCGGCTACCGGTTCTTTGCTGCGTCACACCGTTTCAATCGGCTGGAAGGGCAGATATT
>CADEDX010000421.1 GCA_902826195.1 uncultured Bradyrhizobium sp.
GCAAATTCAACGTGCCAGCACGTGTTCGATTTTCTGCGATGTCTAGACGCGACGTTTTCCATAGCTGTTTTCTACTCCAACCCGAGTTGCGGGCTCGAGTTCTGCCGGCTCGCCCCGAAATGGTGACCGCAGACAGCACCACTCATCCTGCGCTATGCACCACCTTCTCCCACAAGGGGAGGAGGAAGAAGATAAGCTCGCTGAGCGTTCGTGCCAAAGGCCTTGTCGCGCACGTGTGGACCGAGCTTCGTCAGGCATTCCTCGAGCGCGCCCTTGGTCGCGCCATAGCTTCCTGCGAGCAAACACACCGGCCAGTCGGAGCCGAAGATCAGGCGATCCTCGCCAAAGCATTTGGCGGCATGCGCGACGAACGGAAGCAGACGTTCCGCATCCCACTCGTTCCATTTGGCCTCGGTGGCGAGACCGGAAATCTTGCACCAGACATTGCCGTAGGTGGCGAGTGCGGCGAGAAGATCGGCCCATTCACGGCTGAACCCCTCGGCGATCGGCGGCTTGCCGGCGTGATCGAGGACAAAGCGGTTTTGCGGAAAGGCTTGCGCGGTTGCGATCGCGGCCGGCATTTCACGCGTGCGCACGAGGAGATCGAAAGTGAGATCGTGCACAAACACCGCGGTCAAGCCGCGCTGCACGTCCTCGCGGAGCAGCCACTCAGGATCGGCCTCATCGTGCACCTGGTGACGAATGCCTACCAGCCTATCGCCTCCGGGCGAACCGCGCAACCGCTCGAGCGTCTCGTCAACCGCGCCGTCCGTCAGGTCGACCCAGCCGACCACGCCGATGACGAAGGGTGTCGCAGCGGCGACGCGCAGAAATTCCTCGGTCTCCCCGATCGAGGAACGGCATTGCACCAGAATGCTCGCATCGACTCCGTTGGCGCCGAGTAGCGGCGCGAGATCGCTCGGGCCGAAGGCGCGGCGGATCCGCGCGAGTTCAGGCACCTCCATCCAGGGATAATCGGCGCGCGCGGGGTCCCAGAAATGCTGATGACCGTCAATCACCATGGGTCAGGCTCCGTCCGGCAGTGGTGCGGACGCATCGATCAGCTTGCACTCGCGCAGCTCCTGCCAGAAGGCGGACGGCACCAACCGCTCGGCCATCGCGATGTTATCCGAAACCTCCGCAGCGGTGCGCGCCCCTTGCAGCGCGACCGTTACCGCCGGATGAGTCATGCAGAACTGGACTGCGGCAGCCTTGAGCTCCGTGCCATGCTTGCGGCACAACGCCTCCAGTTCCTGCGCGCGGGCGACGAGCGCCGCATCGGCGTCTTCGTAGTTGAACTTCGCTCCGGCGCTCGGGTTCGCTAGGACACCGCTGTTGTAGATGCCGCCGAGAATGATGCCGATGCCCTTCGCGTGGCAAATCGGAAACAATGATTTCAGCGCGCCCTGATCGAGCAGCGTGTAGCGGCCCGCCAGCAGAAAGCAATCGACCGGCGCGGCTTCGGCGAAGCGGACGAGCATCTCGGACTGGTTCATACCGGCGCCGATTGCCTTCACCGTGCCATCGGCGCGCAAGCGCTGGAGCGCGCGGAAGGCACCGGCCACGGCAGACTCATAGTGGTCATCCGGATCATGGACCAACAATACGTCAACGCGGTCGAGCCCGAGACGGACGAGGCTTTCCTCAACCGAGCGCATCACGCCGTCATAGCTGAAGTCGAATTGCGGCCGCTCGGCGGGTGTTCCCTTGTAATGATCGTCTTCGGGAGCGGCAGTTGCTGAGCGCAGCAGGCGCCCGACCTTGGTCGAGATCGCGAATGAATCCCGCTTTTGCCGGCGCAGAAGCCCGCCCAGGCGCCGCTCGGCCAATCCAAAACCGTAGAGCGGCGCAGTATCGAAGAAGCGGACACCGAGCGACCAGGCGCGTTCGATCGTGGCCTCCGCATCCTCGTCGCTAACGGGCGCAAACAGTCCACCGAGAGGCGCGGTTCCAAGACCAATCGCCGTGACGTCGAGCCCGTCCGCAAGCCGCGCACGCTTCATTCCAATGATCCTTCCGGGGACGAAAGTAGCACTCCCTCTCCCGCAAGCGGAAGAGGGAGCGCAGGCAGGAACGTTGGGGCTGGCGAACGTTCCTACTTCAACAGCTGAGCGACGTTATCCTTGGTGACGAGATCGAGGCCGGTGTAAATGATCTCGGGAACCTTCTCGCCCTTCTTGATCGCCACCAGGGTGTCCATGGCCTTCTCGCCCATCTCGAACGGCCGCTGGCCGGTAAGCGCGTTGGAGTAACCGTCGCGCAGCAACTCGAGCTGCATCCTGAGCGTATCGGCCACCACAAGGGTGAACTTGCCGGCGTCGATATCCTTCCTGTTCTTGTTGACGAAGGCCTTGTAGCCCTCGGGCGCGAACATCGGCCAGCCGCCGACCGGCACGATCGCAGCGAGATCGGGCGTCGCGGTACGCAGATCGGTCATCTGCTGGATGCCAAGAGCCGGATCGTCGTTGCTGAAGGCCGGCGAGCCGGCGACCTCGACCCACTTCGATCCCTTGAGAGCCTCGCGAACACCATCGACGCGTTCGGCAAGATTCTTGGCGCCGGGGCCGCCGGAGATGATGGCGTATTTGCCGCCATCCGGCCGCAGTTGCAGCAATTGCTTGCCGAGCGCGAGGCCAAAGTCCTTGTTGTTGGTGCCGATATAGGCGATGCGCTTGGAGCCCGGCGCATCGGCATCGAAAGTCACGACCGGAATGCCGGCGGCCACGGCCGCGTCGATCGACTTGGTCATCGCCGCGACGTCAGCGACCGAGATGGCCAGGCCGTCGACCTTCTGCGTGACGAAGTCCTGGATGATCTGCGCCTGGGTTGCGGGTTCGTGCTCGACCGGTCCCTTGTAGATACACTGGACATTGCCGAGCTCCTTGGCGCGCTTGAGACAGCCGTCGCGCGCCACGTCAAAGAACGGGTTGTTCATCGCCTTGGGCACGACCGCGAACTTGTAGGTCTGGGCCAGCGCCGGACTGGCCATCATTGCGAACGCCATGCCGGCAAGCAGCAGCTTCCTCACTGGTTTCATTGCTCTCTCCTCCACATTTAGACGCCTATCCTGAAAAAAACTCTGTTCCGGGAGACGGATAGACGACTCTTCTTTGTCCGCCCGGACAGCAATTTCACGTCACGCGAGAACGTATGCGGTCGACCAGCACGGCCAGGATGATGATCACGCCCACCAATGCCTGCTGCCAGTAGGAATTGACCTGCGCCAGCACGAGACCGTTGCGGATCACCTCGAGCAGCACGCAGCCGACGATGGCGCCGAGCGGTCCGCCTACGCCACCAGCGAGGTTGGCACCGCCAATGACTGCCGCGGCGATCACGTTGAGCTCGTAGGAAGTCGCCATGTTGGCAGGCGCCGAGCCGAGCCAGCCGGAGACGATGATCCCCTGCAAGCCGGCGGCAAGCGCGCAGATCACATAGACTTCGATCTTGACCCGCACCACCGGAATGCCGGTCAGTTCGGCCGCCTTCTCATTGCCACCGAGCGCAAAGACGTGACGGCCGAACGCCGTATGGTGCAACACGACGGCCATCACCGCAGCAAGGAGGACGAGATAAAGGAAGGGCGCAGGCACGCCGAACAGATCGCCCGAGGTCAGCGCGTAGAAATAGTCGGCGTCCGGTCCGCCCGGAAAGCTGCCGCGCCCGTTGGAGACGACATAGCCGAGACCGCGAACGATCGAGAGCATTCCGAGCGTTGTGACGAAGGGCGACAGCCCGAGCACGGCGATGCAGAAGCCGTTGACGAGGCCGACGATCAGCGCGGTGACAAGTCCCGCCAGCACCGAGACAACAAGGATCAACCCCGGCACATTGGCGACCACGGTTTTGCCGTCGGCAGCCAGGTGCACGAACAGCGACGCACCGGGCATGTCCGGCGTCGACAGGCCCGACATCACCATGGATGTGATCATGGCTGAGAAGCACATCATCGATCCCACCGACAGATCGATGCCGCCCGTGATGATCACAAAGGTGATGCCAAGGGTGGCGATGGCAATGAAGGAAAAGTTCTTTGCCACGTTCTGCATGTTGCCCTGCGTGAAGAAGTAGGGGCTGGCAAAATGCATCACGATCAGCAGCACCAGCAATGCCAGCAGAACGTAGCCGGTTTGGGACGCAAAGATGCCGCGCTGCCACCACCTGACACGGCCGACATTGGTAAAGGAAATCGGGGATTCCAGCGGCATAGCCATCACGCAGCCTCCTTCGCGCCGGTGATCAGGGCAGTGACTTCCTCGGGGCTGGTATCGCGGATCGGCTTGTCCGCCCGTTTCTCGCCGCGGCGCATGACAACGACGCGGTCGCAGACCGCGAAGACGTCGGGCATGCGGTGGGA
This sequence comes from uncultured Bradyrhizobium sp., assembly GCA_902826195.1. GTDB lineage: Bacteria > Pseudomonadota > Alphaproteobacteria > Rhizobiales > Xanthobacteraceae > Bradyrhizobium. The sequence goes on from CADEDX010000421.1 coordinate 4,358, forward strand.
GATCAGCATGACCGCCACGCCCTGCTCTTTCAGCCGATGGATCAGGCTCAGGACCTGTTCGACCTGGCGGACCGAGATCGCCGCGGTCGGCTCGTCCATCATCACGAGCTTGGCGTTCGACAGGCGGGTGCGTGCGATCGCAACCGCCTGGCGCTGGCCGCCGGACATCTGCTTGACGAGGTCATGCGGCCGCGTCTCGGAGCGCAGCTCGCCGAACAGCTCCAGGGCGCGCGCCGCCATCGCATTGTGATCGAGAAGGGCAAACGGGCCGAATTTGCGCTTGAGCTCGCGGCCGAGGAAGACGTTGGCGGCCGCCGTGAGATTGTCCGCAAGCGCCAGGTCCTGATAGACGACCTCGATCCCGACCGCGCGGGCATCGATGGGACGGTGGAAATGGACCGCGTTGCCGTCGAAGCGGACCTCGCCATGGGAGGGGCGGAAATTGCCGGCGATGATCTTCACCAGTGTCGACTTGCCGGCGCCATTGTCGCCCATCAGGCCGACCACCTCGCCGGGGAAGACCTGCATGTCGACGTCATGCAGCGCGCGGATCGCGCCGAACTCCTTGCCAACACCCGTTAACTCCAGGAGCGGTTGCCGGCCTTCTTGTGCGGTTGCCATCATCGCCTCGCTCAGACGTACCGATTGACAAGAGATTCCAGATATTCCTGACGACCCGAACGCGGCTGCGGATCGAACCCCGACGCCAGTGCGCGGTCGGCGAGATCGGCCAGTGACCGTTGCCCGGCGAGAATCGCCTGCCCCTCCGCCTCAGCCCATCCGGAGTAACGTTCCGCGACCGGCCCGGTCAGCGCCTCGGCATCTAGCATGTCGGATGCGGCAAGGAACGCCCGCGCGCAGGCGTCCATCGAGCCGACATGGGCATGGATCAGATCGTCCGGATCGATCGATTGACGCCTGATCTTGGCATCAAAATTGAGACCGCCCGTCGTGAAGCCGCCGGCCTTCAGGATGTCATGAAACGCCAGCGCCAGCTCGGGCACGTTCATCGCGAACTGGTCGGTATCCCAGCCGAGCAGATCGTCGCCGCGGTTGATGTCGAGTGAGCCGAACACGCCGAGCGCCTGGGCCAGCGCGATCTCGTGCTGGAACGAATGCCCGGCAAGGATGGCGTGGTTCTGTTCGATGTTGAGCTTGACGTCTTCCAGAAGGTCATAGCGCTGCAGGAACCCGTGGCAGGTGGCAACGTCGAAATCATACTGATGCTTGGTCGGCTCCTTCGGCTTCGGCTCGATCAGGATGGGTCCCTTGAAACCGATCCTGTGCTTGTGCTCGACGACCAGCGAGACGAAGCGGCCGAGCTGGTCCAGCTCGCGCTTGATGTCGGTGTTCAGCAGCGTCTCATAGCCTTCGCGTCCGCCCCAGAGCACATAGTTCTGCCCGCCCAAACGGTGAGTCACTTCGAGCGCGGCCCGTACCTGGCCCGCGGCATAGGTGAAAATGTCCGGATCCGGATTGGTCGCCGCGCCGGCCATGTAACGGCGATGCGTGAACAGATTGGCCGTACCCCAGAGCAGACGCACCTTAGAAGACGCCATCTTCTGTTCGAAGATTTCGGCAATGGCGTTGAGGTTGGCGACGGACTCGGCAAGCGAGGCGCCTTCCGGCGCGGCATCGACGTCGTGGAAGGTGAAGAAGGGCACATCGAGCAGGCGGAACAGCTCGAAGGCGGCATCGGCCTTGGCCCGCGCAAGCGCCATCGCATCCGTGCCATGATGCCAGGGCCGCAGGAATGTCTCGCCGCCGAACGGATCGCCGCCCGGCCAGCAGAACGAATGCCAGTAGCAGACCGCGAAACGCAGGTGATCCTCGAGCCTGCGTCCGCGCACGACGCGATCCTTGTCGTACCAGCGGAACACGAGCGGGCGTTTGGCGTCCTTGCCGCCATAGGCGACCGGCGCACT
>CADEDX010000422.1 GCA_902826195.1 uncultured Bradyrhizobium sp.
GTTCGTATTCGTATCCGTTGATCAAGATGAGGACCGTGCCCGCCAGTATCAGAAAGAGGTCGTTGTCGACCTCGTCCTGGACAATGAGCCTTTGGCCGTCCTCATATTCGACGATCTGCCCGGTCTCGGCCACGGCTTCGGCGATGTCGGTATTCCCTCTAACAAATTCCTGCCGCCTCAGCGCCGAGATCAAATTCGGTCTGTTGGCAATCCCTTCGAATCTCGCCTTCATGCCACACGCTTCCCAATCCCAGCAAGGTTGACGGCGCTTTGGCCGGGGTCGAGGGGAATGCTCCCAGTACCGACCGAAAGCGGACTATACAGGACGTTCGGGGTCGCGCCTTCCCAGGTGGATATCCGTCACCGGTTTACGGGCCGGCGAATCCGGCTCGATGATACTGGTCAACGCTCATGCATGGCCCGCTGTAGCGGGTTCCCCGACCATGCCCCGTTCTGCGCCTGATGCGTCAGCATTACTTCTCGGGCGTTGAAATGGGAACCTGTGGAGGTCCCTAGGTGCGCGTGTGTGGTTGTGTGAAGGATCCGGGTCCTAGTCGGGAATGAGCTTCTTGAGCGAGCCGGCAATGGCTTCTGTGATCCGCCCGAACCACCGGACACCCATTTCGGCCGTGGTCCCGCCATGATAGCGCGCCTTGAGGCTGAGCATAAAATCCGGGGCCCGATTAAGCTCGCCGACGCTGCACTTGTCCGGCTCCTTGCCGTCCGAAATCACGCTCAACCGCTTCATCTGCACCCGCTCCGCTAGATCCACAAAGGCGTGATAGACCCGCGCCGCCTCGCGGGCTATCTCCGGGTCGTCGCGGATGATTCCCTGGGTGATGTTGTCGCCGGCCATCACATCCAAGTCGCAATAGTTCGTGGCGGCCGCCATCTTGGTGCCGAGCCTGGAGCCGCCAGCCTCGCCCGCCATCTCCGCCTCAGCAAATAGCTGGTCGTGCGCATTGCCCACGGCGAGCGAGACCTCCGAGAAGTCGAACCCAAACGCCCTGGTGGCTACGCGCAGTTCGAATTCCTCCTCGGCAATGCCCGCGTCGGCGGCCACATGCCGGATCGCAGCATTCACGACGATCAGCGCCTCGCGTACCCGGCTGGATGCGACCGCAGAACCCATCTTGAAATCGTCGTAGCGCGAGGCGAGCCAATCCTTGTAGTAATCCTCCAAACTCGCCCAGTCGGTTCCGGGAATATGCAACGTGCCGTTCTTGGTCTTGATCGTCGCGGCGTCGAAGATTTTGGAGAAGTTCTCCTTCACCAAATCCAGCTTTTGCTTGTGGTTTCGGGGTTGCCGGAGCTTAGCCTGCCGAAGCAACGCGCTAAAGGCGGCATCTACCGCCGAATATCCGTCCGCGACGGCATGCCGCGGAGCGCCGGCGAAATTGGCGTGACTCCCGTACAGGCGAGCGAGCGAGAGACTGAGAACGACTTCGGTGTCCATTCGTGACCTAGCTCCAAACGCTGAAGCCGCCGTAGCGGGATGCCGCGGTGGGTCGCCAAGCGCATGCAGTGCGCCGCAATTCTCTGCGCACTTCGATCTCACAGCAATGCGTTCCCGCCTCGATGTCGGCCACGCGACCCCGCGATAGCCGTCGTCAGGAAGCCGGATCACACCGTTAAGGAGACCGGCTGATCCGCTCAAGCCATCGAAGCAAAAAACCGGGATAGCGTTACTGGGCAACCCGGGGTCCCGGGTCGCATTTTCGACAAAATCCGTGATCCCCGGCCTTGCAGCGGACTTCATCGGTATTCGCCCAGCCGGGAGCCAGTGGCGCAGGGCGGCGATTCAGCAGCCGCCGGATGTCGCTCTGCCGCGACCGATAAGCGGCTTGCCACCGATAGCGATCCGACTTCAATCCCTTCTTCTACGGGATTACCCTAGGTTACTATCTCGGAAGCTTGTGCACTTTGATGCCGGACTGGCTCCGAACAGAATTCTGACGCAGGAGATGACATGATCAGCGAAATTCTGGACCGCGATTTCGTTCTCGCTCAGATGGAATTGATCTTGAAGGAACTCAAAAGCCGTACGTCCGGAAGACGTGACGGGACGGGTGACGGCACCCACGACGCGGAGGTTTCGCCTGCGGAATATGCCCAGGCGGCCGCCGAAATGGACGACGCCCTCAGCGACGAGAAGGTCGGATCCTCCGGACCGACGGGATTCGATCCTGCATCGGGGCACCGCGGAGGAAGGCCGGCGGCTTCCATCGACAAGAGCTGCTTCATCAGCAGCGATCCGATCGTGAGCATCACCCAGAGCGCGCTCCAGGAATATTTCGACCATGACGAGAGCGAGGACCATGTCGACATACCCGAAGAAGGATCGGCGCGCCGCGACGGAGAATCGGAATCACCGGTAACAAATCGGTCCCTGGCAACCGGCCTGCCGCCGGCGAAGCGACGCGTATTCGACAAGTTCTCGATCACGGATCCCGGATGGGTGAGCTCCCTGGTTGCGATGGGCATCTCGAAGTTCAGGGACCCGCATCCGTTCAACAATAAGGCTGCTCCAACTCATACCATGGCGAACCGTTGCAGATTGGTCATGGTCGGCGACTGGGGCAGCGGGCTTCCGCGCGCTCAAAAGGTCGCCACCGAGATGCGCAAGTACGTCAAGGAGTGCCTTGACCAGGGAATCGAGTGCCACGTTATCCATCTCGGCGACGTTTATTATTCCGGATTCGAATACGAATATAAGAAGCGCTTCCTGCCCTATTGGCCCGTCGAGCCCGGCGAGCAGGACCGCGTCGGTTCATGGTCGCTGAACGGCAATCACGACATGTATTCGGGCGGGCATGCCTACTTCGGTACATTGCTCGCAGATCCGCGGTTCGAACGGCAAAAAAAGTCCAGCTTTTTCAGGCTCGCCAACGCAAACTGGCAGTTCATCGGGCTGGACACCGCATACGAAGACAACGGCCTGAAGGATCCGCAGGCGACATGGCTTGCGGGCGTCCTCGCCAAAAACAGTCAACGCGCCGTGGTCTTGACGCATCATCAATTCTTCAGCGCCTACGAAGACTCTCCTTCCGTCGGCGAAATACTGCGCCAGAAACTCGAACCCCTTCTGTCCGAGAGCAGGGTCTTCGGGGCAATTTGGGGACACGAGCACAGATGCGTCGTCCATGAGCCGCATGCCGATCTGGAGTATGCACGTCTGGTCGGCAACGGCGGAGTGCCCGTATACATGACTCATCGCGAAGACGAGCCTTATTCCTCGCCGGTGACGTTCGAAGATCGGAGGCTCTTCCTGGAAAACGGCCTCGAAAAATGGGCATACATGGGCTTCGCGGTTTTCGACATCGACGGCAAAGCAATGAAAGCCAAGTATGTCGACGAGAACGGCTCCGTGCGCCACGAAGAAGGCGTCGACGCAGGGAACGCATAATGGCAAATAACGGCGGACCGACGAGAACTCCCGAAGAAGAGCGATACCTGCGCGGCCGGAAGCTGTTCGACAGCCGGAAGTTCATCGAGGCCCTAGACGAGCTCGAACCGCTTATCGGGGACGACCAGTGGCGCGAGAGGGCGAAGCCGCTTCTAATCAGGCTTGTGAAGGCACTTGATGTCGGGTCGGCCGCGCCTCCGATGAAGCTACGAATGCAGCGCATGCGGAAAATGCTCGGTTTGGACAGCAATGACGCCGGCAACCGTCCTTGGGAGGAGGTGTTTATAGAACGTGAGTCGTCTTCGCTCGAACGGCTCGGACCCGAATTCTCGGAAAGGCGCGGAACTGGTAGCAGGCGTTTGCGCATCAGACGAGAATCCACCCAGGCAGAATCGGCAGCGGTCGAAAGCGTCGGTCCTTTTGAAATGGTCGAGCGAACACCTCACCTGGAAATCGAATCCGACGATGAACTCCAGGCCCTTTCGCGATTTGAAGCTAAAGTGTTTCTGGACAAGCTGGCGCCGACCGCAGGCGAAGTATCCGAACCGGTCAGAGCCTTAGCCGGTAGCCGGGTCGAGATGACGCTTGCCGCGAGCGGGCATTTCACGTTCGAAAGCCCACCCACGGCCACTTTCACGATGGATGGTGACGCAGATCGCATGGACATTGCAACGGTTCGGCTGCAAGTCGTCGAAAAGCCGAAACAGGTCGAAGGCGCTCCGTTTTTGGCCGCCATTTTCTATGTCGATTCTCGGCCTTGCGGACGGGTGACCCGCTCCGTTTTCATCCGCGGCGTCGGTAATGAACTTGCGAGGCAGGAAACCCCACCTTCCGCCGGACAGACTCAGCCGGATCCTTGGGCGCTGTCATCGCCAAACGTTACGCCACCTTCGGTCGAGATCGGTCCGAACGGGCCGAAGGCCGCCGATCTCACCGTGACGATTGTCGCGGCCGACGCAAATGATGGACGGAGCTATCTCTGCACCGTGCAATCGCCCCACCTTGAGGAATTCAAGGAGCGGAAATCCTGCCCGTGGAATCTCCAGAGCACCACCCGCGACCTCGTCGCGGGTTTCATGAAGAAGTTCGCATCGCAACCTGCGGGCAGCCTGGATCTGATCGCGGAGCTCAGGGGTGCAGGCAACATCCTGTTCGAGGCGTCTCCCCGGCTGTTTCAAGAGGCTTTCTGGGGTCTGATCGACGCTAACGTGAACTTAAAAACCATCGCCATCATCACGGCCGAACCCTTCGTGCCGTGGGAGCTCATGATCCCGAACCGCTGGAAGAATGGTACCGATCCCGAGGAGCGGCCTGCCCTGGGCGTCGAGTTTCAGTTGGGCAGGTGGACGGATACCCGCGTGATCGCGCCCTCCCCGAAAATACAATTGCGCGATTCGTTCGTCGTTGCCCCGGCATATGTCGGAAACCGAATTCTCAAGAATTCGAATGCGGAAGCGGAGATGGTGTTGAAGAACTACCCTGGCGACAGAATCGCGCCGGCGAATTTCAGCGGCATTCAGACGAAACTCGGATCGGAGGGGCGGTCCCTCGTGCATTTCATCTGCCACGGCGACGACGATGGCAGTGGCATCCAGACCATCTTGCTCGAGGAAGGCCGACAACTTTCCTCATCCGCCTTGCTGGGAATGCCGGGCATAGCCAAGATCTTCAGGGCCAAGCGGCCGGTGGTCTTCCTCAACGCCTGCAAGATAGGGCAAACGCTGCCGTCCATGGTCGGCCTCGGAGGGTTCGTCGTCTCGTTCATCAAGCTCGGCGCAACGGCGGTGATCGCTCCCCTATGGAGCGTCGAGGACGCAGTTGCGGGAAAAATCGCCACCATCTTCTACGACAAGCTCAAGGCAAGCCCGGACACGCCCTTGAGTGAGATATTCGCTTCCATCCGGACAATGGCATATGAAGAGGGCAGCGGACGCGATACCTATGCCGCGTATTGCTTCTACGGCGATCCGTTTGCGTCGCTTGCAAATTGAAGCGTCGCCAAACTCGGCACCGCAAGCGGCTGGCGGCCCGCTACCGGGCCCTACGATAACCCTACAGGTCGGCCCGTCGTGCAGAGTTGAAGGTGATTGCATCACCGTCACGAAGTTGTGCACTTCTAAGTACGAAAGTGCACACAACGAAAAGGGGCCGGATTTGGCTGGTTTTTGCGTACGTCGTCCATTTGAATCGCGGCGTGACTGTACTGCACTGCTGCAATCTAACGTTATCAATTGGACAAGGGGACAAGATGCGTGCGTTTTCAGACTCGACGATCTTAGTCGCCGTGGTGGGCAACCTTATTCCCTTGCTTCATTTCCATTTCGCAAAGGTCTTCCGGCAGCCAGGTTATACCCTCCCGAAGTGGACATTCTCGCTCCTCGGCTCGGGATATGCGTTCCTGATTGGATGGTTTTTCTACGGATTCATCAAGCAGGACAGGGTGGACTTCTATGAGCTGATTGCTGCAACAACAGTGTATGCGACGTTGCTGTTCGTGGCTCTGAGTGAGTTTTTGATCCGCGGCGGCGGAGAACGCATTACGAAATGGCGAGGAGAGAAGTGGGCAAAAGAGCTCGACTACATCTATCTCACGTTTGGCGCGTTAGGACTCGTCCTTTCCACCAACCGGTTGGACGTTGTTGATCACAAGCTGACGCTGCCCGAATACCTCGGTCCCTTCGTCCTTGCCACCGCGCTCGCGGTGCGCGCGCTTAAGACGCGCGTAGAGATCAACGAATGGAACAAAGCTCCTAAACCTCTCGCGCCCTGATACATCGCGTAAGATGCCTCACGCGTGTTCAAAATCGCGACACAGCGATCGTACGGCGGTTGGTCGGACCGGACGCATCTCATCTCAATTC
>CADEDX010000423.1 GCA_902826195.1 uncultured Bradyrhizobium sp.
TCCGACAACCGACGGAACGTCGGCGGCATCGCTTCTCCTGGATCAACGAGTGGAAGGAGACGGCCGACGTAAATGGACGCCCAACGGGCCTCGAGCTGATCCTGCCAGATTGGTTCTATGCCGGTGTCCTGGATGACGCACTCGTGCTGACCATCGACCGGGCCTATTTCGGTTTGACTGGCGGGCTCGAGCGCTGGCTTTACCGGCTTGTTCGCAAGCACGGCGGTCGCCAGCAGGGCGGCTGGAGTTTTGATTTCCTGCATCTTCACGCGAAGTCCGGCAGCCTCTCGCCGCTCAAACACTTTGCCTTCGACCTGCGCGAAATCGTCCGCCGCCAAACCTTGCCCGGCTATCAGCTCGTAATCACGCGCGACCGAGACGGGGTCGAACGTTTGCAATTTACGCCCCTGAGCACCGATCCGCTCGCAGAGCGGCTTCGCAAGCGAGGTCTTGCACTTCAAGCTGGAGATAAGCTGTGAATCAAGTCGTGCTATCGGGGACCGCAACCCTCGTGCCATCGGGGACCAGATCCTCGTGCTATCGGGGACCGGAATTGGTCTTAAGCGTTTGCAATCAGGCGCGTTTCAGCCGCTGTAACTTTACTAACCAGAAATCCTTCGGATTTCTTCTAACGGACCGGGCGTTTTTCCTCGCTGTGCATAACTTGCTGCACCGTCTGGTTGGGCGGGCCGAGGCGTTTGACCTCCGAGCAGACGGAGCAGCCGTATGAGCGATCTCACGCAGGTCGAGCTGCTCTGGCTCGAAGGTCGCATCGAGAATCGAATTCGTTTCGGTCGCGTCGCCGAGGAAAGAATCCTCGACCGTCGCAGGCGCATCCTGTCATTTGCGCCCGGCAGCATTTTTGGGTTCGTGCGCTGGATGTCGAACGATTTTGGCACGGTCGTTTCCCGCATCGACATCTTGCGGGCGGTAGCACCCGGCCAGCGCTGCTCGACTGTTCCCTATGTCAAACCCGGTGGCGAGATCCTTTTGCGGCTGTCAGGCTGGCCGAAGGTCGAATGTGTGCTTGAATTGATCGACGCCGTCGAGGCGCTCGGCATTGATCCTGCCGACGCCGCGCCCGACTACTGGCACCATGCGCATAACCGGTTGTCGGTCAACGAAATACCTCGGCCATACACCCGGTCCCGGCACCAGGCCTGGCTCCATCGGCGGAGGGTGATGTCTTGAGCGCTCGGCGTGCGATGGTTTTCACGACATCTGTAGCGACCGTTCTTCTCCTTTCGACGATCGTGAGTGCACCACCACGCTACATATGGAATGTATCGAACAGCGTTCCAATGGGCCTTTACCGCCTTCAGCCGATGACCAATTTGGTCGTTACCGAACTTGTCGCGATTCAGCCACCTGATCTTCTTGCTGAATTCCTTGATCGCAATGGTTACCTGCCGATCGGTGTCCCCATGCTGAAGCGCGTGCTGGCACTCCCCGGACAGAAGGTTTGCCGAAACCGCATGACGATCGCCGTCGACGGCGTCGAGGTCGGCCAGGCGCAGGAACGCGACGGGAGGGGCCGTCCGCTTCCGGCATGGAACGGGTGCCGCGTCATTGCTGACGGCGACATCTTTGTCATGAACTGGCAGTCAACCGACTCGCTGGACAGCCGCTACTTCGGGCCGCTTCCTGCCTCCGCCGTGATCGGCCGAGTGGAACCCGTGTGGACTAACGAGTAGTGATCATGCATGAACTCCCCTGCAAACCGCCGGATTACGGCTCCTCCGAAGGGCCTTCATTTTTTCCTTGCCGGCCAACAGTGAGCATCGTTCTCACAGCCTGCACCGCGAAGCCTATGTCTGTGAGCTGGCTGGCCCGGCAGTGTGGCTTCGTTCGATCCGACGTATCTTGGTATTGTGGCGGTCGCGCCGTTCGTGTGTCAGATCGCTGTTTCCGCGCTCTTCGAGCCTGGCGCGCGCGCGCACAGACCGTATCGCCATCAGCTTCCATCGGAAACGACGGCCTGCGTCGCGGCGGTCACACCATTGCTGGAGAGGGAGCAGGGTGAACATGCCGCAGTTGACGCAGGCGTGCACTTCCTTGGCGGGGGCTTCTCTGTTGTTGAGAGGCTGTTTGTTGAGCGGGCGCGCGCAGCGTGACGGACATTCGGTTTGCATTCGAGGCGCTGCAATACGTCATGACGCATGCGGGCGATGCCTTCGGCCCGCGCTCTACTCGTCGCTTCGCTCCTCACCGAGCCACCCTACGGGTGTCTCGGCCCTTCGGGTAACGATCGCTATCGCAAACGCTCGCTTCGCTCGCAAACAGTGGGGGCTTCGCAAGTCAACTGCCAAGTCGCGGCGGCTCTTTCGCATTGAATCGGCCACCAGCCGACGTGGTCGGGCAGGCGTTATTGGAGGATCCACCGCATGACCCGAACTGCATTTTGTCGCAAATTGCCGAGAGTACCGGAGACTGTTGGCTTGGAAGTTGGGCCCTGGGAACCAGCGACCGGGGATGGCAAGGGAAAAGCGCCGCCTTCGGTCCGGCGCATGTGGTTGGTGGCGTTGAGGTTTTGAGAGGCGACGAGACTGCGCGTGCCGCCGCTGCACGCCGAAACCTTCAACAAATCAACGCTTCGAGCGCCGTCGGTTTTTGAAATGTCGCGGTGAGTCCATGAAGCAGCGCGACAGTGAAATTCGCGTCCGTCCCGGCCGCATTCGCGATCACGGCCGCGGCCAGTCGCGTCCGAAGAGCTTTGTCGGTCAGGTGATGCGGGCCGCAAAGAAGGCCGGACATGTCGGCGACAGTTTTGGACGCGGCAAGGGCGGTGCCAGCCGGTCGCGCTTTGGCCGGGGCCGGCGTGCTGCGCTCTCTTTGTCGCTGCGTTCGACGTCACGACGTGTGGTGATGAAGGCGCGGGTGGTCCGGCATCATGGCGCGCGGTTTCGCTCGGCACCGCTGACGAGACACATCACCTATTTGAAGCGCGAGGGCGTGACGCGGGATGGAGCGGAAGCCCGCATGTTCGACGCGACATCGGATGCGGTAGACGAGCGGGCGTTTGCGGAGCGATGCGGGGATGACCGCCATCACTTTCGATTTATCATCTCTCCGGAGGATGCCGCCGAGCTCGGCGATCTCCGCACCTTTACACGCGAACTGATGAGCGATGTTGCGCGGGATCTCGAAACCAAACTGGACTGGATAGCGGTCGATCATTGGAACACCGACAATCCGCATATTCATGTCCTGATCCGCGGGCGCGCCGAGGACGGTCGGGATCTGGTCATCAGCCGGGATTATATCAGCCGCGGGTTCCGGGATCGTGCCGCCGAGCGTGTTACCCTGGAGCTTGGTCCGCGCAGTGAGCGGGAAATCCGGTCTGCCCTGGAAAGGGAGGTGGAGGCCGAACGCTGGACAAGCCTCGATCGGGCACTGCGAATTGCTGCCGACGAAGGGGGCGGCGTCGCGGACCTTCGCCCCAGTGCGTCGGGCGAAGACCCCGAACTCCGTCGCCTGATGGTCGGACGGGCGGCGCGGCTGGAACGCCTCGGTCTTGCCGAGCAGATAGCGCCCGGTTGCTGGAACCTCAAATCAGGTATCGAGGACAAGCTGCGTGATCTGTCGATGCGCAGCGACATCATCAAGCGGATGCATCGGGCGATGGGCAGCGTTGTCCTCGAGCCGGATGTCTCAGGATTTGCCCTGCACGGCGACGCGCCGGTGGATGCGGTCCTCGGCCGTCTCGTCGAACGTGGTCTACATGATGAACTGAAAGGTTCGGCCTATGCGATCGTCGAGGGCATCGACGGGCGAACACATCACATCAGGTTTGCCGATATCGAAATGACCGGCGATGCCGCGCCCGGCGCGATTGTGGAAGCGCGGGCGTATTATGATGCACTGGGGCGCAAACATCTGACGCTCGCCACACGATCGGATCTCGGTATCGAGGCGCAGGTCACGGCGCAGGGAGCAACGTGGCTCGATCGGCAGTTGATGGCCAAGGATTCGGAGGTCAGCAGCACCGGATTTGGGATCGCAGCCCGAGAAGCGATGGAGCGCCGGATCGATCATCTCGCAGACGAAGGCCTTGCGCGACGGCAAGCGCAGCGGGTCATCTTCGCTCGCGATCTGCTCAAGACCTTAAGAGAACGCGATCTTGTTGCCGCTGCCTCAAGGATCTCAGCCGAGACCGGGCTGCTTCACCGTCCTTCATCGGAAGGCGAACATGTCGTCGGCACCTATCGTCAACGCCTGGCGCTGGCGTCCGGCCGCTTTGCCATGATCGACGATGGGATGGGTTTTCAACTGGTGCCCTGGCGACCGGCACTGGAGCGTCATCTTGGTCAAGAAGTATCAGGTGTCGCAACCGCAGGGGGACGAGTGACCTGGAGCATGGGGCGAAAACTTGGTCTGGACCTTTGAGGCGGTGCTTTGATCGGTTTTTGCACGCGGACCTAGCCGAACATACGACGCGTTTGGTTGAGCGGTTGCCTATAAGACGCGGGTACCTTCTTTTGCAGGCCACGTTCCTGGCCGCGAGGATACCCTCGACAGCCAACGCTGATTGGATGCGAAACACACGCGTAAGGCTCATCATGAAACCGAGGATCGGCGTTTACCTATCGGAACAGATGGCCGCACGGTTGGCGGCCGCGGCCAACCGTCCTGGTGCGAGCAAATCGGCGATCGTTGAGGCCGCGCTCGCTCAGTTCCTCGGGGCAGGTGATGACACCCACGAACTGCCGGTAGACCGCCGGCTTTCCCTGATGAGCCGCCAGCTCGAAGAGCTGGATCGCGGTCTTAGGATCGTAAATGAGACGGTCGCCCTTCAGGCGCGCTTTCATCTTGCCGTGACACCAGTGCTGCCTGCAGCGGACCAGCGCGCGGCGTGCGTGCTTGGGTCCGAGCGCTTCGACGAACTGGCCGCGCAGGTCGGGCGCCGCATCCAGTTGGGGACGTCGCTGATGCAGGAGACGATGGATCGTCTCGGCACTTCGAAACGTGACACCGCGACGATTCCCCGCGGAGATGCGCCGCATACAAGCGTCCGCCGCATTCAAGAGCCAACTCTCCCGACGTCACGCCCGTGCGACGATAAAGCAGAGCCATTCGCTGCCGTCCGGGAGGGCGGTGGCTTGCACAACTTTCCTGGGAAGGCGGGAATCCCCCTGCACTAAGCCGCATACGTGGTGGCAAACTATCAGCACATCCAGTCCACCTCGACCGCGTGGCAGTGAGGCGAGGCGCCCGCCTATCGGAGGATGGGCACAAAATTGGCGCGCGATTCTGTGCGTGTTCTTGCCGTTCGTCGCTGCCTATTACCTCTCGTTCCTGTTCCGGACCATCAATGCGACGGTTGCCGGCGCCTTGACAGCGGAGTTTGGTCTTGGCGCGAGCGATCTTGGTCTGCTGACGTCTGTCTACTACCTGACGTTCGCGGCTGCTCAGATTCCTATCGGCATCTTGTTGGACCGGTACGGTCCAGGACCGATCCAAAGCTTTGTCATGGTTGCTGCCGCTCTTGGCGCGGCACTATTTGCGGTGTCAGACAATTTCTGGCTGCTGCTTGGCGGCCGGGCGCTGATCGGGCTTGGCGTCGCCGCATCATTGACGGCTGGCTTGAAAGCCCTTGTGCTCTGGTTTCCCAGCGAACGTATCCCACTGCTCAATGGTCTGATGGTCATGCTGGGGGCGTTGGGTGCCCTGACGGCAACTTTGCCTGCGGAATTTCTGCTGGTGTCGGTGGGCTGGCGTGCGTTATTTGAATTGCTCGCGATTGTCTCGGCCGGATGCGCGGTTGTCATCTACTTTGTCGTTCCAGATATGCCGGCAGCGATATCGGGTGTGGGGAGGCTAACCGCCGGTGGTCTGAAGACGGTTTATGCCGATCCTCGCTTTTGGCGCCTGGCCCCACTTTCGGCGAGCTGTATCGGGACCGCGTGGGCGCTGCAGGGACTGTGGGCGGCGCCTTGGCTCAGCGATGTCGAGCGCCTCGACCGGCCGGCATTGCTCCAGCATTTGCTTGTCATGGCGATCGCGTTGAGTCTGGGCGCGCTTCTGTGGGGCGTCGCGGTCGATCGGCTGCGCCGACGTGGAATCGGACCGCGGGCGCTGCTGGGCCTTGTTGCTACGATGTTCATCGCGGCCCAGTTGGTATTGATCCTGCGATTGCCGCTACCGTCGTATGTCCCGTGGATCGTCGTGGCGGCGGTCGGTGCTGGGACTGTCCTGAGCTACGCGATCCTGGCCGAGTCTTTCCCCACGGAATTGACGGGGAGGGCCAATGCGGCGCTTAA
>CADEDX010000424.1 GCA_902826195.1 uncultured Bradyrhizobium sp.
GTCTAGCATCGCCCAGGACGCGCGATGCCGGTAAAAGGCCGCCTGGCCGACGTTACGCGTCGGCTACCTTGTCTCCTGCACAAGTCTATGAAAAGCCGCGCTGCCTGTTCGAGGTAAGATGATGCGCCGGTTTCTGAGATGGTTCTTTGAAAATCGCCAGACGGGCGAGATCACCATCGCCCAGATGCCCAATCTGGCCTTGTGGATCGCAATCGGAGCCGGCACGTTGCTGCTGGTTTCGCCGCCGCCCGGTAATCCCGGCGTTGCCTTGGAAGTTCTGTACAAGGGCGCATTGCTGTTCTGGGCCGTCGATGAGATCTTCCGTGGGGTGAACCCGTGGCGGCGCTGCCTTGGGGCAGCTGTTTTCAGTTACGTGCTTACGACCATTCTGTGAGCGGTTGTTGCTATCGTTGTCGCCAATGACTGCGTCTCACCTCGGCGGGACAGTCCTCAACCTGGAGGAAAGTGCTCACTAAGCGTGCGTGAAGGTGCCCGGCTCGTTTATTTGATTGAAGTGACGTCGAAGGCACCCTGTTCGTAAAAACGCTAGGCGAAGGCGGGGCGAACACCGCGTTCATGAGAATGCGTCCTTGATAATTGTCGGTTGCCGATCAGCGACCGCGCTAAAGCCGAGGCCACTGGCCGCATGCGTTCCTATAAGACCAACCGTTCCGCACCAGCGGCCCCCGAATTGGCTGCTAAAAGCCAGGCTTTGTCTGCCTGAAGCAGTATCTCTCGCCGCAGTTCTCGCGCCCTGAGGTTGGGAACGAAATCTGCGCTGCCCGCTTGGTTCGGCGAGAGAACAGCAAGGATCGATATCATGGATCTCAACGGCAAAAAGATCGCCATTCTGGCCACCAACGGGTTCGAGCAGAGCGAGCTCGAAATTCCGCGGGACCGCCTTACCAAGGCCGGCGCGACCGTCGAGGTCATTTCGCTGGCCGCGGGCGAGATCAAGGGCTGGGATAAAAAGGATTGGGGCAGGGCGGTGAAGGTTGACAAGACCCTCGATGACGCTTCCGCCAGCGATTATGACGCGCTCGTCCTGCCGGGCGGCCAGATCAATCCTGATCTGCTACGGGTCGAACCTAAGGCGCTCAAATTCATCAAGGACGTCTTCGACGCAAAAAAGGTGGTCGCGGCCGTGTGCCACGCGCCCTGGCTGCTGATTGAGACCGGCATCGCCAAGGGACGGAAGATGACGTCGTTCAAGTCCATCAAGACCGATGTCGCCAACGCGGGCGCACAATGGGAGGACTCCGAAGCCGTCGTCGACCAAGGTGTCATCACGTCGCGGAACCCCGATGATCTCGAAGCGTTCAGCGCCAAAATAATCGAAGAGATCAAGGAAGTCCGTCACAGTCGGCGCAGCGCGGCGTGACGCCTATACAGGCCTGCACCAGGGCAGGCTACACTAGCGTAAGGGGTGGCCGGGTCACTTTGGCCGCTCTACGACGCTGCCCTCTTCACGGGTGGCGGTGCTGGACACGTGATCCAAGCGCCCAAAGACGTCCGCTTTCCAGCAACTTCGACAGTGATCGCCTTTGCTGCGATGATCGACAGCAGGCGAGAAGCAATTAAGCCGCGCGCCGGCTCCAGGCGCCCGAGGAGCGAGTCGCAGCTGCCGGAAGGCACGCATTTTACGTGACAACACGCGGGACGGCGATGGGATTGCCTGTCTCCTCATCGGAGCCGCAGGCCTGAATAGTGTAATCATCCTCCAATACGGCCTTGCCTTCCACCAAATCCACAAGGCCTGCCTCGTCGGCATGCTGCCAGACGTCTTCCTCCGTCGAAAATTCCTTGCTGAGTTTGGCGTCGCCTTCGAAGAGTGCGTATGGCATGGGAACTCCCTTTCCGACTGAACGCCACAACGCAGCTATCGTTCAATTTCGAACATGCGGTTTGTACGACGCTTGTCCGCGGGTCGTATACAAGCCGCGGCTACACATTGCGCGGAGCGTTTAAAGAGGCGATTAGCGGGCGTCACATTTCGCATCAGCGAAGAAAGTTTACCAATGGGAGGCGACATGCTCCATTGCGGACTTCGCAGGCGCGCCGCCGCTGCGTGCGGAGCGCCATGCCGGAGGCGCCGGCAAGGTGGTTTGGCCGCCCGGATTGGTTAAGCTTTTCCGGCTAACATGGCGATGAGACGCACTTCGTCGAGGAACATTCGGTGCTTCGGGCGTTAGGACGACTATTGCTGCAGGGGGCGCTACGCATGGCGCTCGTGGCGGTCACGACCGCTGGGGTCATCGGATTTCTATCGATAGTTGCAGCCAGCTCGCAAGAGCCCGTTTCGACGCTTGCTGACGCCAAGGTGGCAAGCCGCGCATGTATGCCCAGCCAATGCCGTGCAAAGGCCGAGACACGTGCTGCGCAAAACAACCGATAAGACCTAAGAAAAAGCCCCGATCGCGGTCTGCGACGGGCCCCTCTTGACGACCGTTCGCAGTGGAATTCTTTGCGGTTCAGGACCAAGATGGTGAAGGTTATTTCCAGGTCCCGCCCTAATCCCCAACGTACAAAGTTGTTCATGCCGTGCTCTTCAGGGATCCGGAACGATCGTCGACGTCGGGCGTTTTTTTGGAAGAGGCGGGTCTGTACGAGCCTGTTCTGCGCGCGCGTCGGCGCCTCCAATCATCCTTGCTTGCCGGCGCTTTGGCTTCATTTGCAGGAATCCCCTGCCTTTCATGGGAAACATTCCCCCGACCAGCAGTGAAGCGCGGGCCTGCCGGGCGAGCGCGATCATGTCGCCCGCGCCGAGGTCACCGTGAGCCGCGATGGAGGAATGATGGCGATCGACCAAAAAGTCCAGGATGCTCATCGCGACGACCGAAAGTCTGCACGAATCGTGGGGGCAGGGGTGCACGATGGCGTCAACGGCATGATCTGCGTTGCAGAGTTCGCTGCCGCCCGCCAAGTGCTGCGGAGCAATGGTCTTCGTCAAGCGGGGTTCAGGGCCGAATTGCTTGAGCGCTTTACCGGCCGGAAGAATGCTCCGGTCCTGTTTCAGGATGGCGAGGCGCACCAGAAGCAGCGCAGCGCGACGGCGCGCTTCTTCGCACCGAAGGTCGTCGGCACGCGCTACCGCGCCCTCATGGAGGAGTTGAGCGAGCGGCTGGTAGAGCGTTTTCGCTCGGCCGGCAACGCCGAGCTGGACGCCATGAGCCTGGAAATGGCGGTGGCCGTCGCCGCTGAGATCGTGGGCCTGACTGAAAGCAAGCAGGCTGGCATGGCCCGACGATTGAACAGGTTCTTCGACGCGAGTGACCCGCAGCGGGGGTGGCTCTCGGCCATCACCGCCTTCGCGGCGAGCCAATACAAGATGCTTGCCTTCTACCTTAGGGACGTTCGGCCCGCGATCCGCGGCCGTCGCAAGACGCGGCGGCAGGACGTCATCTCCCATCTGCTCAACCAGGGCTACTCCGATCGCGAAATCCTGACCGAATGCCTGACCTACGGCGCAGCGGGAATGGCGACCACGCGCGAGTTCATCGTCATGGCGGCATGGCATCTCTTCGAAAACGCGGAACTCAAGCACCGTTTCATTGCTTCCGACGAAGCGACCCAGGTCGCACTGCTGGAAGAAATTCTGAGGTTGGAGCCCATAGTGGGGGCACTCTATCGCCGCGCGGAGCACGAGCTCACTATTGAAGGCAAGGGCGGTCCGATTCGCGTTCAGGCCGGAGCCCTGCTGAAGGTAGACGTCCGCGCCGCGAACACCGATCCGGCGGCGGCCGGCGCATGCCCGTTCAGGGCCGACGCCGATCGCGACCTGCGCGCGACCAGGTCGTCGGACAGTCTCATGAGCTTCGGCGACGGTCCACACCGTTGCCCGGGTGCTGCCGTCGCGCTGCAGGAAACCGCGATCTTCCTCGATCGTTTGCTGCGGGTTCCCAACGTCCGCTTGATGCGGCCGCCCACGGTGAAATGGAATCCGCTCATCTCAAGCTACGAACTTCGTGGCGCCGTGATCGCCACTTAGTTTCCCGTCTCTTCTCAGCGCCACATGGCCGGGGGCACCAGACTGGCTTCGCGGCCAGCTGCCTGGGGCTTTCAGCGAGACCTGTCGGCGGGTGGCCGCGAGAACACCATGGGCACAGCACTCTTGACGATAGGTACAGCAGGCTTGATGGCCCTTTCCATCGCCGGCGCGTCTGCAAAAGACAAAGCAAACGAAACGTTTCTGAAGAAGGCGATCGAAGGCAATTTCGCTGAAGTCAGCATGGGAGACCTTGCGCAAAAGAATGGCCAAAGCGACGGCGTCAAGTCCTATGGCAGAATGCTTTCCACGGATCACGCCGCCGCCAATCAAAAGGCCATGGATGCGGCAAGAGGTCTTGGCATGAACCCACCCGACGGACCGAATGCGAAGCAACAAGCCGACTTTGACAAGATGTCGAAAATGTCAGGCTCAGCCTTTGACAAAATGTTCGCCGCTCACATGGTTACAGACCATCAAAAGGATATCTCCGAATACAAGAAGGCATCCAGGATGAAAGATGCTGCCGGCGAATACGCTTCAGGCCAAATCGACACGCTGCAAAAGCATCTGGACAGCGCGAAGTCGCTTAAAGGCGGTAAATGACGCGGCAACGGCCACAAGGGAAGGCTCGTTGGCAGCCTCAGCCTTGTGCAGAGCCTCGCGGGCAAGCTGCAGAGGGGTAGAAAAGCGGACTGGATACTGAAGGCGACAGGAACCGTGGCAGCAGCACCCGCAACATCAAGGCATAGGATCATCGTTGCGCAGCGCGTTCGCTTGTATCGCGGTCCAGCAAACGGTCGGCTCGCTAATACGCGGAAGATGGAGAAGTCATTCCTTCAGGGCGGATCTGTGTGCTCAGCTGGATCGGCACAAGACCGTGACGGAGGGGCGTTTGCGCTTGATGAAAGGCCCGAAGGGAAACTGGGCGCGACCCGCGGCGGCAAGCGTGTGATCGCTTTCTGCGGCGAGACGACATGATAGATCAATGCGCTCGTGCGCGTTAGCTTAGTTGCTAAGTGCTCCTTATGGTCGACCTGAACTGACCCGGTCAGGTATCCTCCATTCCCATGCGGATCGGCGGCGAAAGCTGCCCTGAGAGCAATATCAAATCCGATTGGCGATTGACTCCGGTCTTTCGGAAGATGACATCTAGTTGAGTCCGCACGGTCGAATTGGCAACCCGCAGTTGCTCTGCAGTTTCAGACAGGGTACGGCCACGGAGAAGATGGTGGAGCACCCGAGACTCAGCAAGCGTCAGTTCGTAAGCGGCGGCTAATAGGGCGGCACTACCACGGTTGTCCTCCTGCTCTCGAACGAAAACGGCAGCGATGGCTGGGGTTACCCGGCTGTGGAGTTCAGTCAGAGCCAAAGGGACGATGTGTGCAACTATTGGCAACGTATTCGACAGCTTCACATATGAAGCTTTTGCAACGCCAGCCTGTCCTATCCCTTTCAACAATTCACTCAGTAACATCCGGGCCGAAGTCGAGACGGCGCTGATCTTGTTGAAGCGGCTTCTGATGAACACTCCATCTGCCAGCATCTGCGCCGCGGTTGGATTCGCGTAAATTATACGACCATCACCGCAAACCAGCATTACCGCACAACGCAACATGTCGAGGGCGGCTGTAAATTGGGCGCGATGGAATAGATCGACGTCAATTTGCTCAGTCACATCGGCATGCGCGCCAATAAGGCGTGCGGCACTTCCGTCCGATCGGCGCTCAATCTCTGTTTTTGCGCAGATCCACCTAATCTTTCCGTCAGAGGGACGAATAATTCTGTATTGAATTGAATAGCCCTTCGAATCGCCGGTGACCGCTTTGATAAAAGCATTTTCAGTTCTGTAGCGATCGTCCGGATGTAGTCGGTGGACCCAGTTTTCATGACTCTCGTTGAACGCGTCCGCAGGTAATCCATGCAGCAATAGGTATTCGGGCGACCTTCGATTCTGGAACCCGGAGGTTAAAATGACTTCCAAACCCCCAAATTTTCCGATCTGCTGGACACGTACTAGTTCGGCCTCCCGCTGTCTGGCCCTATCCGGCTCGTGTTCTGCCGCTGTTTCCGCTTGGCAATGAAGCAGCACGCCTCCAATTCGATCATCATCAAAGATCGGGCTGGCGCTAACGTTGAAGAATTGAACTTTCGCATCCTCGCTGCCTGCCGGCACGAACGCATGATGCTGTCGTAGAATGACGCCTTGTCCGTTCAACACGCCTTGAACTTCGGCTCCGATCGCCGGCCAAATTCTATGCCA
>CADEDX010000425.1 GCA_902826195.1 uncultured Bradyrhizobium sp.
CGCCGCCGGCGCCCTCAACGCCGCCAGCATGATCTACTGACATGGCCGACAAACCCGAAAAGGTATTCGGCAAGCGCAAGCCGGTCTCGGTGCCGGCCTCGCCGCGCGCTGCCCCGCCGCCGGCCAAGCGCTCGGGCCACGTCGCATTGCTGCTAATGGGAACGGTTGCGGTCGGCAGCACGGCCTATGTGCTGATGCCGAGCCGCACTTGCGAGCCGTCGCCGAATGCGGCCTCGCCGTCGTACCAGCAAACCAGCACCGAGTGCACGTCGCGCAGTTCGTCATCGGGCGGCCACAGCAGCGGCTCCGGCGGCAGTTCGTCGCGCAGCAGCTACTATTCGAGCGATTCGTCTTCCTCGAGCCATTCATCCTCGGGCACTTCCGATTCCGCCTCGCACAGCGCGCAGCGCGGCGGCTTCGGTTCATTCGGACACGCGGTCGGCTTCTCCGGCGGCTGATTGATGCAACGCATCCCCTGCCCCGAACGCGATGACTGGCGCGCCACCGCCGAAAGCATAGGCTTCAGCTTTCACACCATCGGCGGCGAGCGCTATTGGGACGAGCGGGCCTATTACGCGTTCACGCTCACCGAGATCGAACGGCGGTTCGAAACGCCCACCGCGGAGATCGAGACGATGTGCCTCGAACTGGTCGGCCGGGCGGTCAGCGATGAAAAATATCTGCGTCGGCTCAAAATACCGGAAGCGGTCTGGCCACTGATATCAGAGAGCTGGCGCCGCCGCGATGCCAGCCTCTACGGCCGGCTCGACCTGAGCTATGACGGCTGGAGCCCGGCAAAGCTGCTCGAATACAACGCCGATACGCCGACATCGCTGTTCGAGGCGGCGGTGTTTCAGTGGACCTGGCTCGAACAGGCGATGGAGCGCGCCATCATCCCCAAGCGCGCCGATCAGTTCAATTCAATCCATGAACGCCTGATCGAGGCCTGGAAGAAAATTGGCGGCGGCAAGCATCTTCATCTCACCGGGATGACCGACAATGTCGAGGATGGCGGCACGCTCGCCTATCTGCAGGATACGGCGACACAGGCCGGTTTGAAGACGACGCTGATCGATATCAAGAACATCGGGCTCGCCAGCGACGGCCGTTTCGTCGATCTCGAGGATCGTGCGATCGAACTCGCCTTCAAGCTCTATCCCTGGGAATGGATGTCCCAGGACACGTTCGGTGCAAAACTCGCGGCCGCGCCGACACGCTGGGTCGAGCCGCCCTGGAAGGCGATCCTCTCCAACAAGGGCATCCTGCCGCTGCTATGGGAGATGTTTCCAAAACATCCGAATTTGCTGCCGGCCTATTTCGAGGACGATCCGAAAGCGACCTCGCTCGGCTCCTCCTTCGTGCGCAAGCCGCTCTATTCGCGCGAAGGCGCCAACGTGACGCTGGTCAGCGCCGGCACCACGTTGATGGAGCAGCAAGGGCCGTATGGAGCGGAAGGGTACATCCGGCAGGCTCTTGCGCCACTGCCGAGCAACTCCGATCAGTATGCCGTGATCGGAAGCTGGCTGGTGGACCATATGCCGTGCGGCCTGTCGATCCGAGAGGACGAGAACCCGATCACCGGCAATACGTCGCGCTTCCTGCCGCACGCGATCGTGTAGCGCGAGCGGCTGTGGTGAAGTTGCTGCTCAGCGCGCCGAGGCAGCGGCCCGCAGGGTCTGCGGCACCAGGGTCGACGCACCCACCCCCGCCCCCGCCCCTACCCGTATTACCGGCGCGACGTTCGGACGATACAGGCCGCGGCGCTCCGGATAGGGCTTGAAGGTGTTGGTGATGCCGACCACGGATTCGGCCGCGCCGAGCGCCAACACACCGTCGGGCTCCAGCATCCGGGACATCCGCTCGAAGATGCTGACCTTGGTGTTCTGATCGAAATAGATCAGCACGTTGCGGCAGAAGATGATGTCGAATGTGCCGAGATGGGAGAAGTCCTGCATCAGATTGAGCTGACGGTGCTGCACCATACCGCGGAGCTCGGAACTGATCTGCCAGAGTTCGCCGTTCTGGGTGAAATATTTCACCAGAAGCTGAATCGGCAATCCGCGCTGCACCTCGAACTGGCTGAAGAGGCCAGCCTTCGATTTTTCCAGCACCGCCTGCGACAGATCGGTGGCGACGATCTCGGTGCGCCAGCCCGACAGCAGCGGCCCGGCTTCCTTCAGGCACATCGCGATCGAGTACGGCTCCTGACCGGTGGAGGACGCCGCACACCAGATGCGCAGGGAACGGCGGGCGGCGCGTGCCTGCGCCAGCGCCGGAAGCACCGCCTCGCGCAAATGGTCGAACGGAATCTTGTCGCGGAAGAAGAACGTCTCGTTGGTGGTCATCGCCTCGACCACCTCCGCCGTCAGCGCCTCAGCGTTGCCCTTCATCTTGGCGACGAGTTCGGGAATTCCCGCCAGGCTGGACTTGCGCGCGAGCGGCAGCAGCCGGCTTTCAACGAGATATTGCTTGTCGGCGGAGAGATCGAGCCCGGAGCGCTCTTTCAGAAACTTACGCAAATACTCATAGTCTGAAGGCGTCACGAACGGTCTCCCGAAAACAGCCGAACCAGTTTTGGCGCGATCTGGTTGAGCGGCAACACGGCGGCGCAAATTCCTGCATTGGCGGCCGCGCCCGGCATGCCCCAGACCACGCTGGTGGCTTCGTCCTGCGCGATCACGCTGCCCCCGGCGGCGACGATTTCCTTGCCACCGCGCATGCCGTCGGAGCCCATGCCGGTCAAGATCACCGACATGATGCTGCCCTGCCAGACGTCGATGGCGGAGTTGAACAGCGGGTCCACCGCCGGTTTGCAGAAATTCACCGGCGGCCCGTCGTCGAGCGCGATCGCCGTCTCGGCGCCATGGCGCACCACGCGCATGTGACGGCCACCGGGCGCAAGATAGATCCGGCCAGGCTTGACGATCTCGCCATCGACGGCCTCATGCGCCGGCCGATGGCTGGCGCGCGCCAGATGCTCGGCGAGAATCGTGGTGAAGGTCGGCGGCATGTGCTGGGTGATCAGGACCGGGAAACGATCGATCACCGGGCCGATGTCGGCAACCAGCGTCATCAGCGCCTGCGGGCCGCCGGTCGAAGAGCCGATCAGCAGCACCCGTGGTGCCAGCACGCCGAAGGGCCGGCGCGCCAGCGGCAGATGCGCGACCGGCGCGGCGGCGGGCTGGACCGTTACTTCGCGGACCCGCTCGGGAGCGGGCGCGACGGACGGAGCCGGAGCCGGAGCCGGAGCAGCCGGGGTGCGCCGACGGGCCCTGGCGCCGAGATGACGTATCTTCTGAATGAGGTCGTGGTGGAAAGTCTCCGCGGCGCTCGCCTCGCGCGTGCTTTCCGGCTTTGGAATGTAGTCGGATGCGCCGAGCGACAGCGCCTTGAAGCTGATCTCCGCATTGCGGCGGGTCAGCGTCGACGCCATGATGATGACGAGGTCGCGCTTTTTTGCCAGCAGTTTCGGCAGCGCCGAAATGCCGTCGAGTTCCGGCATTTCGATATCGAGCACGGCAACGTCGGGCCTGACGCGTTCGAGCTGGTTTACGGCGTCAAGACCCGTACGGAGGGAGGCCGAGACCTCCATGTCGGGCTCGGCGTCGATCCAGCGCGAGATCATCCCGCGGATCACCACGGAGTCGTCGACCACCATGACGCGCAGCTTGTCTTGCCGTGTCGAGGCTGGCGGCGGAGACTTCGTTAACGCTACACTCATTCGTTCACCCGACCCGACTCAAGCAGTACACTTACAAGACAACGCCGAAGGCCGTTGAGCCGCCGGGATCACCTGCTCGACATCAGAGCAGGCCAACTTCCTGGAACTTCGCCGTGACGATGTCCTTGTCGAACGGCTTCATGATGTACTCGTTGGCGCCGGCATGCAGCGCACGCGCAATGTGCGCGACGTCGTTCTCGGTGGTGCAGAACACCACCTTGGGCGCGTCGCCGCCGGGCATGCGGCGCAGATTGCCGAGGAATTCGTAGCCGTCCATGACGGGCATGTTCCAGTCGAGCAAGACCGCCTCGGGCATCGCACGCTTGCAGACTTCAAGCGCCTTTTGACCGTCCTCGGCTTCCACGATCTGAAAGTCGAGGCCTTCGAGGATGCGGCGCGCGACTTTCCTGATGACGCTCGAGTCATCGACAACCAGACATGTTCTCATTTCAGATCTCCAATTGCACCAGATCCCAAGCGGGATGTTTTCGTTCCAGGTTCGATCTTACGCCGCCATCAGGTCCGGCACGATTTCGAGCACGCGGTCGACGTCGAGGATGACCATGAGCTGACCGTCGAGACGGTGAACACCGCCGGCGAGCTTGGCCATGCGGGGATCGAGGTTGACGGGGTTTTCCTCGCGGCCGTCGTCGGGCAACCGCAGCACCTCGCCGATCTGGTCGATAAGGAGGCCATAGGACTCGCCGCGCAAATCGACGCCGACCGCCATCGGCGGCTTGCCGTCGTCGTTCTTCGGCAGGCCGAGCCGGGCGCGCATGTCGACCACGGTGACGATGCGGCCGCGCAGATTGAGCACGCCGGCGATCTCCGCCGACGACAGCGGCACCCGCGTCAGCCGTTCCGGCATGAACACGTCCTGCACCCGAGAGATCGGCAGGCCGAACAATTGCCCGCCGATCATGGCGGTGACGTATTCGGCCACGGCGCCCTCGATGGTTTCGGTCTTGGTTGTCATGTGATGCTACCCTTATGCCCTGGCCAAGCTCGCTTATGCTGCTTCCCTGGTCTCGGCGGTCTGTTCCTTCAGCGCCGCGATCAGGCCGGGACGGTCGAACTTGGCGACGAAATCGTGGAAGCCGGCCTGCCGTCCGCGCTCGATCGCCGCCGGCGACACCAGCGAGGACAGCGCGATGATCGGCATCTTGCTCAGACTGTGGTCGGTGCGAATGGTCTCGGCGAACTCGAAGCCGTTCATGTCGGGCATCTCGATGTCGGTCAGCACGACGTCAAAGGCCTGGTTCGAGCGCAGCGCGGCGAGGCCCTCCTGCGCGTTGACGGCCGTCCGCACCTTGTAGCCGGCGGCCTTCAGTACTGGTGCCAGCATATTGCGGAAGAACGCCGAGTCGTCGACCAGCAGCACCGACTGCGCCGTCGACGAAGCCCGCATCTCCTTGCGCGAGAACCAGTCGGCGAACGCCATCGGCAGGAAGTGGCCGACGTCGATCACTTCGGTGGCCTGGCCCTTGATCACGGCCGAACCCAGAATGCCGTCGGCCTGGCCGGCGACCTCGATGTGCAGCCGCTCCTCGACGATGTCGATGATCTCGTCGACCACGAGCCCCATCGAGCGGCCGTCGTCGGCGAACACCAGGATCGGCTGGGTGCCCTGGGTCTGGATCGTGACCCCGGTGATCTGCACCAGCGGCATCAGCTGGTCGCGATACTGCACCATGTGGCGGCCGTTGGAGAGCTCGATCTTGTCGGCGGCGACTTCCTCCAGCCGGGTGACGAGGCCGAGCGGCACCGCCTTGGGCTGGCTCGAGCCGGCGCGGAACACCAACAGCGAGGTGAGCTGTTCACCACCGATCGCATGCGCGGCGGAGGCTTCGTCGGCCAGTTCATGGGCCGAGGAGCCGGAGGCGCCGAGCGCCTTGGCGATGCCGTTCGGGTCGATGATCATGATCACGGCGCCATCGCCCAGAATGGTGTTGCCGGAGAACATGTCGATGTGCCGCAGTTTCGTGGACATCGGCTTGACCACGATTTCCTCGGTGTGGAACACGCCGTCGACCACGATGCCGAAGGTCTGGCTGCCGACCTGCGTCACCACGATGAAGCCGTTCTCGGGATCGCTCGAGGAGCCGTCGTCGATCTTCAACAGCTTCTTCAGGTGCATCAGCGGCAGCAGCTTGTTGCGCAGACGCAAGACCGCCGTGTCCTTGATGCGCTCGATGCGGTGCTCGGAATTGGCGCGGGCGCGGACGAGCTCGACGACCGAGAGCTGCGGGATCGCAAAGCGGTCGCCGGCGGCTTCCACGATCAGGGCCGAAACGATGGCCAAGGTCAGCGGGATCTTGATGGTGACGGAAGACCCCTCGCCGGCCACCGACTTGATGTCGATGGTACCGCCGATCTGGTCGATATTGGTGCGCACCACGTCCATGCCGACGCCGCGGCCGGAGACCGAGGTGACGGCGGCGGCGGTGGAGAAGCCCGGCGCGAAGATGAACTTGTGGATCTGGGCTTCGGTCATCTTCTCCAGTTC
>CADEDX010000426.1:0-4936 GCA_902826195.1 uncultured Bradyrhizobium sp.
GACCTCCAGCATGTCGGACATGCCCTTGCACATCGAGATGATGCATTGAGAGATCACGTCGGAGCCGAACTTGGCGTGAGCCTCGGCGGCGGCGCGGAACAGCGCCAGCTCGCCGAGCGTCTCTTCGCTGTATTTGATGAAGCCCGAGCTGAGGGGCCTGGCGCTACGCAGCTCGCCCAGTAGCAGATTGACCCGGGCTTCCTCGCCGAGCGCCACATAGGACATGCCGGGAATCGCGGCGTCGAACAGTTCCGCGATCGTGCGTTCATGCACGGCCGAATTCTGCCGGATGTCGAGCCGGGCGAGATGGAAGCCGAAGCAATCCACGGCCCGTCGTAACAGCCGCAAACGCCCACGCGCGATCACGCCGGAATTGTTCGCGATCAGGGAGTGGTCGAGCACGTCCAGCTCGGCCTTGAACTCCTTTGCGCTGGCATAGGGAGCGGCCTCACCGACCGGCCGGCGGGTGATTTCGACTTCCAGTCGCAGCGCGGTCGCCGTCAGGCGAGCAAAGATGCCGGAAACCACCAGTCGATATGGTTCGCCGCTCCGGTGCGGCGAGGTGTCCGGCGAGCGGCTGGCCAGTTCGCGCAGCTCGTCGGAGACGTCGGCAAGATGCGCCGCCATCGACAGCTCCGAGCCGAGGGCATGCAACTGCTCGAGATAGAAGCTCATCACCCGGCTCGACTGCAGGTGCAGTGTGCCGCGCATGACATCGGCGGTCACAAACGGGTTGCCGTCGCGATCGCCACCGATCCAGCTGCCCATGGTCAGGAAGGACGCCAGTTCGCCGGCTGCGCCCTCCTCCTGGTTCAGCTGGTCCTCCAGCGCGCAATGCAGCCGGGGCACTTCGTGCAGGAACGTGTAGTCGTAGAACGACAGGCCATTCTCGACCTCGTCGAGCACGGTGAGCTTGGTACGACGCAGCAGATTGGTCTGCCACAGCGTCAGGACGGCGCGGCGCAATTGCTCATCACCGGCGTCGGCTTCCTCCGGCGTCATTTTCATGCGTTCCCGCCGGTCGAGCAGCGCCGCGACTTCCATCTCGCGGTCCATCGTGCTCTTGCGGCGAACTTCGGTCGGATGGGCCGTCAGCACCGGACTGACCTGGGCGTCGCCAAAGAAGCGCCGCAGATCGGCGGCGCTGAACCCGGCCGCCCTGGCATGGGACAATGTCTGCGCCAGTGTGCCCGTTCGCGGTCCGCCGCCTACGCCCCACCCGCGCATCTGGCGGATATTGTGCTGGTCCTCGGCGATATTGGAGAGGTGCGAGAAATAGCTGAAGGCGCGGACGATCCGAACTGTATCGGCGATCGACATGCTGTCGAGCATGGCCTCCAGCTCCCGCCGGGCCAGCTTGTCCTCGTCGCGATGGAACCGGATCGAGGTCTGCCGGATGCGTTCGACCAAGTCGAACACCTCGGCGCCTTCCTGATCCCGGACCGTATCACCCAGAATCCGCCCGAGCAGCCGGATATCGGTCCTTAGCTGGGCATCTTCAGCATCTTCGACGCGATTTGACCGGGCTTCGGTCTCGGAAGGCGTGGTCTGGGATGGCATCGTCTGTAAAGACATGGCTCGCTACCTCAGAAACTGCCCAGCCATTCCGAGTGTGCAAGTTTTTTGCCGCAGTGCAAGATAAAGATGGAGGCGTGCTCATCTTGGTCGTCTCTGCGAACGCAGGGACCCATAACCACCGTCGCCCGTTTGGCGAAGACAACTGGCTCCATCGTGTCACCGATAGGCCGCGGGGTATCGGTCCCTGCGTTCGTAGGGACGACAACCACTGGCTTCATCGCCGTTGCCCTAAATCCTCCGCCCCGCCTCCTGCCAATAGGGATCGCGCAGGCGGCGCTTGAAGATCTTGCCGGAATCCTCGCGCGGCAGGTTGGTCTGGATTTCGATGTGCTTGGGCACCTTGTAGTCCGCCAGCGAGACCTTGAGCTGGCTGCGGATCGAAGCGAGGTCCAGCGTCACGCCCGGCTGCGGCTCCACCACCGCCATCAGCGCCTCGCCGAACTCCGCATCGGGAATGCCGAACACAGCGCAATCATGCACGCCCGGCAGCGCATGCAGCGCCGACTCGATCTCGGCGGGATAGATGTTGACGCCGCCCGAAATCACCATGTCGCGCTTGCGATCGCAGATGAAGACATAGCCGTCGGCGTCGATATAGCCGACATCGCCCGAAGTGATGAAACCGTCGCGGTCGATCTCGGCGCGCTTTTCCGGCTTATTGTGGTAGGTGAAATCCGGATTGCCTGAGATGCGCGAATAGATTTCGCCGATCTCGCCCTGGGGCAGCTCTCGCCCGTCGTCGCCGATGAAGCGCAGTTCGGCGCCAGGCGAAATCTTGCCGACGGTGCCGGGCTTCTTCAGCGCATCCTCCGATGTGGCGAAGGTGACGGCGCTAGATTCGGTCGAACCGTAAAATTCGTAGATCACCGGCCCCCACCATTCGATCATCGCGCGCTTGACGTCGGCGGGACAGGGTGCGGCCGCATGAATGATATGGCGCAGCGACGACATGTCGTATTTCTTGCGGATCTCCGCCGGCAATTTCATCAGCCGGATGAACATCGTCGGCACCATGAAAATGGTGTCGATCTTCTCGGTCGCGATCACGCGCAAGAATTCCTCGGACTCGAAGCGCGGCATGAGAACCAATACACCGCCGAGACGGCCGGCGCGCAGGCCGAACGAGTTCGGCGCCGAATGATACAGCGGTCCCGGAAGCAACGCGCGGGAGCCTGGCTTGAGGCCATAGATCATGGCGCGCAACTGCTCGCCGTTGGCGACCTGCTCCGGCGTCGGCGCGTTGCGGCGTACACCCTTGGGATGGCCCGTGGTGCCCGACGTGTAGATCATGTTTTGCGGCTGCGGCACCGCTGGCCCGTCATAGCGCGGATATTGTTTGAGCCAGGATTCGAAATCGATGGCGAAATCCGGCGTCGCCAGATGATCAGGATTGATCTTGTAGTTGGCCAGGATTTCCGGCGGCGTCGGCACGCTGAGCGCGGTGACGCCTTGCGGGATCGCCTCGCGCAACTGGTGCAGCATGTCGGCATGCGCGATCAGCACCGAGGTGCCGCAGTCCTTCAGCACATAGTTGATCTCTTCCGGCTTGAAGTGCCAGTTGACGGGCACGCCGTAGGCGCCGAGCCGCATCGCGGCGTAAGCCGCCTCGATGAAGGCAATATCGTTGCGCATCAGCATGGCGACGCTGTCGCCCTGTTTGACGCCGAGTTTCTGCAAGCCGCTGGCGATGCGGTCGGCGCGGTCAGCGACCTCGCCGTGGCTGCGCCTGCGCGGACCGCTGATGATGCCGAGGAATGGAGATGAGGTAGACATTGTTGCTATTCCGATCTGTCGTCGGGTTTAGATGATCCTCATGGCGAAAAGCGCGTCTTCGCGCGTCTCGAACCATGAGGCCCGTGGCCCATCCCTCGAGACGCCGCTTGCGCGGCTCCTCGGGATGAGGTCGGATTTAAGCCTCCGCGAACCGCGGCGCGCGTTTTTCCATGTTGGCGCGTACCGCCTCGGTCTGATTGGGGCTCCCGAGCAATTTCTGCTGCTCGACAGATTCAGCCAATAGCGCCGGAGCAGGATCGACGGACAGCTTGTTCAGCATGCGCTTGGCGGCGCGGATCGCATCCGGGCTCTTGCCGGCGATTTCACGCGCAACTTCGAGCGCCGCGTCGCGCGGATCGTCGCAGATCCGGGTTGCAAGACCATAGCTCATGGCTTCCTGCGCCGTGAAGATGCGGCCGGTGTAGGTGAGGTCGCGCAAGATATCATCGCGCACGAGGCTCGCGAGAATGGGCGTGCCGGCCATGTCCGGCACCAGGCCCCATTTGATCTCCATGATCGACATTCTCGCATCCGGCGTCAGGAAGCGCATGTCGGCGCCGAGCGCGAGCTGGAACCCGCCGCCGAACGCCACGCCCTGGATCGCGGCGATCACCGGCACCGGGAGTTCCCGCCAGCCCCACACCGCCTGTTGCGGGAAATTCGCCAACCCATGCGTGCGTACAGTGAGGTCCCTTTTCTCGCCACCGGCGATCCCGATACCGCCACTCTCTTTCATCGCCGCAAAACGTCCCATGTCGAGGCCGGCGCAGAACGCTCGCCCCTCCCCGGACAGTACTACCGCCCGGACGCCCTTTTCTTGCGCGAGCCGTTCGGTGGCGGCTACCAGCGCCTCAAACATCGCAGCATCGAGCGCGTTCATCTTGTCCGCCCGCACCAGTCGGACATCGGCAATGCCGTCCGAAATCGATATCGAGACGCGTTGCTCCATGAGAAATCCTCCACGCTTGATTGCTTGCCGCTTTACAGAACGGCGTCGGCGAGATTTAGTCAATCGACCAATTAACAGACAATTCCCTGGGTGGAAACGATGTTCAACGATCAGCTTCTCGCCGGGCGGCGCATCCTTGTAACCGGTGGCGGCACCGGCCTCGGCAAGTCGATGGCGGCGCGGTTTCTGCAGCTGGGCGCCGAGGTCCACATCTGCGGCCGCCGCAAGATCGTCTGCGACGAGACGGCGACCGAACTGATGGGCGAGTATGGCGGGCGCGTGGTCAGCCACGGCGTCGACATCCGCAACGCGATGGCCGTCGACGAGATGATCGAGGCGATCTGGACTAGTTCCGGTCCCCTCACCGACCTCATCAACAACGCCGCCGGCAATTTCATCTCGCGTTCGGAAGAGCTTTCGCCGCGGGGCTTCGATGCCGTCGCCAACATCGTCATGCACGGCACGTTCTACGTGACGCATGCGGTGGGGCGGCGTTGGATCGCCTCAAAACAGCGCGGCAACGTGGTGTCGATCACCGTGACCTGGGTGCGCAACGGTTCGCCCTATGTGGTGCCGTCGGCGATGAGCAAATCGGCGATCCATGCCATGACCATGTCGCTCGCGGTCGAATGGGGC
>CADEDX010000426.1:4946-6207 GCA_902826195.1 uncultured Bradyrhizobium sp.
CGAAGGCATGAGCAAGCGCATCAAGCCCGGCGACGAGGCCGGCGCGCGCACCAAGGCAATGAACCCGATGGGCCGGGTCGGCACCATGGAGGAACTGCAGAACCTCGCGGTGTTTTTGATCTCGGGCGGCTGCGACTGGATCAACGGCGAAACCATCGCCATGGACGGCGCGCAGGCGCTTGCCATGGGCGGCAATTTCTATCAGCTCCGCGACTGGAGCGACGCCGACTGGAACCAGGCGCGGGATTCGATCAAGGCGCAGAACGAAAAGGATCGCGCGGCGCGGGGGTAGCTTGTCCAGATTGTCGCCCCGGGCTTGACCCGAGCCCATAACCACCGTCGTTCGTTTTGCGAAGATAACTAGCGTCATCGTCTCACCGATAGGCCGCGGCGACGCGATGAGCGCATTTGCGCTCACGCTTGGGGTCCCGGCCTTCGCCGGGACGACGACAGCGTATTGTCTTTCGCGAACGATGCCGCCACACTCGGCGTAACGATAACAAAACGATACGGGAGAGACATGTCCGCTGCCCAGCAACTGACCAACCTTGCCGACATGGTGCGCGACCGCGCCAAGACACGCGGTAACGCGCTGGCCTATGAATTCGAGGGCCGCCAGACCAGCTTCGCCGAATTCGACATCAAGCCCGACCGCGTTGCGAACGCGCTGATCGCGCTCGGCGTCAAGCCGGGCGATCATCGCGAGGGCATTCGTTTCGCCAGCAACATGTGCCCGAGCAAGGGCACCATGGATATCTTCGTCGAGCCGGTGCTGCCGCATCCTTCGTTGGTGATCTTCGGTGCCAGCCCGGTTGCGATGTCGCTGGCCGCGCAGGCGCGGGAGCTCGGCTATCACGTCACGCTGGCTGCACCGGCCGCCGATGTCGCCGCCGAGCCAGATGCCCATGTCATCGTCGACGGGTTCGCACTCCGCTACCTCAACGACGCCAGGCGTTTTGTCGTGGTCTCGACCCAGGGCAAGGGCGATGAGGCCGCCTTGCGCGCGGCGCTTGCCATCAAGGCCGAGTATCACGCCTTCGTGGGCAGCCGCCGCAAGATGGCGGCGCTGCGCGAAAAGCTCGTCGCCGGCGGATCGGAGGCGACCGCGATCGATCGCGTCAAGGCACCGGCCGGGCTCGATCTCGGCGCCATCACCCCGGAGGAGATCGCGATGTCGATCCTCGCCGAGATCACCGTCGAACGCCGCCGCGGCCAGCGCGCGACCAATCCCGCGAAGAGTAAGGACTGACCATGCAGATGA
>CADEDX010000427.1 GCA_902826195.1 uncultured Bradyrhizobium sp.
CAACCTCGTCAATTCGGTGAAGGGTTTTGCGCAGCAGGAAAAGGACGTGCTGCTCGGCGTCACCAACGCCCGCGCCAAGGTCGGCAGCATCCAGGCCACGCCGGAAGTGCTGAACGACCCGGCTTCATTCCAGAAATTCCAGGCAGCCCAAGGCGAATTGTCGAGCGCGCTGTCGCGGCTGTTGGTGGTGACCGAAAACTATCCACAGCTCAAGTCCGACGCGCTGTTTCGCGACCTGATGTCACAGCTGGAAGGCACCGAGAACCGCATTACGGTGGCGCGCAACCGCTACATCAAGGCGGTGCAGGACTATAACGTCGGCATCCGCACCTTTCCGAACAACCTGACGGCGATGATGTTCGGCTACAAGGAGAAGCCGAATTTCACGGTTGAGAACGAGAAATCGATCTCGACGGCGCCGAAGGTGGATTTCAATCCGACACCAGCACCCGCCAAGTAGCGGGTGAGCGACGATCTGAAATGAAAGCTGCAAGAGCCTGCCTTCTTGCGCTGCTGCTGTGCTGGGCCTGTTCGGCGCTGGCGCTGGTCGCCGTGCCGATGTTGACGGGACGTGTCGTCGATCAGACCGGGACGCTGTCGGCCGCTGACATCGCCTCGCTGACGCAGACCCTGCAGGATCTGGAGACGCGAAAGGGCAGCCAGATCGCCGTTCTGATTGTGCCGACGACCGATGGCGAGGCGATCGAGCAATTCTCGCTGCGGGTCGCGGAAGCCTGGAAGATCGGCCGCAAGAAGGTCGACGACGGCGCGCTGCTCGTCATTGCCAAGAACGACCGCCGCTTGCGCATTGAGGTCGGCTACGGCCTCGAAGGCGCGCTAACCGACGCCACGACCAAGCGCATCATCGACGAGGACATCACGCCGAAATTCAAGGCCGGCGATTTCGGTGGCGGCGTTGCTGCCGGAGTCGACAAGGTGGTTCGGATCGTCAATGGCGAGAAGCTGCCGGAGCCCGAGCCGCCGCACTGGCAGGATTCGCAATCGTTCAATCCGGAGGACCTGTTCAACCCATTCCTGCTCATTCCCGCGATATTCCTGGGCGGGCTGCTGCGCGGCCTGCTCGGAAGGCTGCTGGGCTCGGTGGCCGCTGGCGCGCTCACGGCCATGATTGCATGGTTCCTGGTCGGGTCGGTCGTAGCGGCGGTGATCGTCGGCGCAATCGCGTCTTTCGTGGTGCTGATCAGCGACGGTTTCACGTCAGGAGGGCCGGGGCGCCGGGGCAGCGCCGGTGGATGGTCCGGAGGCTCCGGCGGCTCATGGTCCAGCGGCGGCAGTTCGGGCAGCAGCGGTGGCTTCAGTGGCGGCGGCGGCAGCTTTGGCGGCGGCGGCTCATCGGGGAGCTGGTAGCATGGGCATCAGGCGCATCGGCAGGCATCTCATCGAGCACCGCTGGCGGCTGCGGCGCATCTTCCCGCCAGCGGCGCTGGCGCGGATCGAGCAGGCGATCGAGGCGGGTGAGGCCACGCATTCGGGGCAGGTGCGTTTCGTGGTCGAGGGCGCGCTAGACGGCGCACCGTTGTTTCGCAATCAGCCGGCTCGTGAGCGGGCACTGGATGTCTTTTCGCAATTGCGGGTCTGGGATACCGCCCACAACAACGGCGTCCTGATCTACCTGCTGTTGGCCGATCGCGATTTCGAAATCGTCGCCGACCGCGGCATCGACGCCAGCGTCGGCCGCGACGGCTGGGAGAAAATCTGCCAGCAGATGGAAGCAAGTTTCAGGGCAGGCGATTTCGAAAGCGGCGTGATCAAGGGGATAGAGGCCGTGTCGCGCGAACTGGCGACGCATTTTCCGAAGCTCGGCGGCGGGCCAAACGAACTGCCGGATGCGCCGGTGGTGATGTAAGGCTGTGCTTTCCGGCGTCATTGCGAGCGAAGCGAAGCAATCCATGCCGCGGCAAAGTGGATAGTTGGATTGCTTCGTCGCTCGCGCTCCTCGCAATGACGGCTGAGAGAGATCTAAGCCTTCACCGATGGCCGCTCTGCGACGCGCGCCATCCAGGCCACGATGTTGGTGTTGGCTGCATCCAGCGGTTGGCCGACCGTGGCGGCGAAGTCGAGCCAGCCGTAGAGCAGGATGTCGGCCAGCGTAAAGCGGTTGCCGCAGATATATTGCCGGCCGTCGGCCATCTGGCCGTTGAGCCATTGCAGGCGGTTGGCGGCGATCATTTTCAGCCCCGGCGAGGCCTCGGGCGCGACAGGGATCCGCTTCTCGAAGAATTTCAGGCCCTCGCCGAAGCGAAAGCCGTTGCCCATGTGCTCGCAGATATTGAGATCGACGCGGCGCGTCCACATCCGGCACTCAGCGCGCTCTTCCGGCGTAGTCCCGATCAGCGGCGGATTGGGGTGCTTCTCTTCCAGATACTCGCAGATCGCGGTGATCTCCGAAAGGTAATTGCCGTTGTCCAACTCGAGCGTCGGCATCTGGCCGTGCGGATTTCGCTTGAGATGCTCCGCTTCGCGGTTTTCGCCCTTGCGCAGATCGACGGGCTGCTTCGGGAGATCGATGCCCTTTTCGGCGATGAACATGCGGACGATGCGCGGATTCGGTCCGACCGAGTCGTACAACTTCATGGTGTTCTCTCCCTGCTTCTTGTTTGACGAAGTTATTGTTGGAGCTGTTGAACAGGCCAGGGGCATTTTTGTCAAACAACTAATGGATATCCGTCATTGCGAAGAGCGATAGCGACGAAGAAATCCAGCTTCTCGCGAGCTGACAGATGGATTGCTTCGCTGACGCTCGCAATGACGATCAGTCGTCGAGCTTGTTGAGGTCGCGGACCGACTGCATGATCGGTTCGAAATTCGAGCGCGCGTCCAGCGCGTCGAACAATTGTGCGGTGTCGGACAGCAGTGCGTGCGAGCGCTGGATTGCGATTCGCACGTCTTCCTGCGGCGTGTCGGACAGCCGCCCGTGGCCCGACAGCAGGATTTTGGAGTTCAAGCCCTTCAGCCGCTCCAGCGACTGGATGTAGTCGGCGATGCTGCCCGAACCGAACACGCCGCCCATCACGCCGCCCGGCATCAGCGTGTCGGCCGCGAACAACAGCCCCTTGTCCTGCTCGAACAGCGTGATGCAGGCCGAGGTGTGGCCGGGCGTGTACATCACGTTGAGGCGGAAATTGCCGAGGTCGATCAGGTTGCCTTCCTCCAGCCAGAGGTCGATGTTGATCGGCACGTTCGGCTCGTTGAACATCTTGCGCAGCATCGAAAAATCGTCGCGCAGCATGATCTTGTTGGCGGCCAGCCGATGCGCCGTGATGAAAGCGCTGCCGTGGAAATGAAAGGCCGCGCCGATATGGTCGAGATGCTCGTGGCTCAGTACCACCATGTCGATGTCGTCCGGCTTCACGCCGACATGGCCGAGGCATGCCAGGAGATGCGGGTAGTTCGAGGACAGTCCGACGTCGATCAGGATGGTGCGCGAGCTGCCGCGCACCAGATAGGCGTTGGCTGCCCGGTTCTTGAAGCGGACCTGATAGACGTCTTCGGCCGCCTCGATCAGCGTAGCGACGTCGGTGTCGAGCAGTGTCTTGAACGGGCTCGGCCGGCGCTCGCTCATGAAGGACTCGCGGCCCTGAAGGCGACAGTGTTGGAGGCCCGCAGGCGCTTGCTCAGCGCATCCATGATCATCAGCGCAAAGGCCGGCTGCTGGCTGACCAGATAGACGAAGCGGGCGTGGTTGATCCGCATCACGCGGGTGTTGGGCGCGGCCGCAATGGCGGTGGCGGAACGGGACGAGCCGTCGATGACCGCCATCTCGCCGAAGAACTCGCCCTTGCCGAGGGTGACGATCACGGTTTTGCTCGAACCGTTCATCTTGGCGATCTCGACCTTGCCGTCGAGCACCACGAACAGTTCCCGCCCGGTCGAGCCTTCCTCAAAAATGACGTCATCCACATCAAATTCGTTGATGCATTTCTCGATGGTCATGGTGGCCCCTGCCTTTCCGGCTGGTCGGTCGCGCCATGTTAGTCGGGAAACCGACCGGCGCAAACGGGGCCGGCGGGGATGCCGCAAGGCAGCATCCGGTCGCAGAGATCGGCGGCCGGCGTTCTGGGGCCCGAAACCGGGCCGGACGAGTTCCTAAAATTTCGGTAACGGCCACCGCCGGTAAGGATTTGGCAAGCTTTAATAGTTACCAAATGGTCAACCAATTCTGGAGAATCCAACGTGAGCGATCAGCAGACCCAGGCCGCCAGCGGTGAAGCCGGAACTCCTGCGGCGGCGTCGGCCGCCCCCGAGATGCCCGCGTCGACTGAGCCGGTTGCGGCCGCTGCCGGGGCTGAGGTCGCCAAGCTCGCGCCAGAGCAGGAACAGACTTTGCCCAAGGCGGACGCGCCCAAAGTGGACGCCGTCGGCATGGAGGCGTCCAACGCCGAGGCGAAGGCCGAAGCCCCCAAAATCGACGCTGTGAAGCCGCAAGCGCCGCGCTTCCCCGGCAATGTGACGATCATTTCGCCCGGCGAGCGTGTCGGCGCCGATGTGAAGGGAACGGCGGGCAGGCGCCGGTTCGGGGCGATGGCTGCCATGGTGGCGCTGGCGACGGTGGCGGGGGCGCTAGGTGGCGCGCTGGCGACCGCCGGCCTGGGCAAGCTGACCGCCGCAGACACGGCGCAGGCCCCAGCAAAGGATACGGCGCTCGAAACCTCGGTGGCGCGGCTCGGTGCCGAGATCGCAACGCTGAAAGACAGCCTGGAGCACAATTCCAAAGCGACCACAGGCCAGATCAACAAGGCCAGTGACCGCCTCGATAAAGTCGAGAAGGCGCAGGCCGAGCCCGCGGCGAAACTCGCAAAGCTCAGCGAGGCCGTCGACAAGCTCCGCACTGCGCAGGCTTCGACGACGACGGCAGCTGCCGCGTCGATCTCCACGAAGGAGAAGGACGTAACGGGCTCGACAACACCGCAACAGGTCGCTGCAGCCACTGCCGCGCCGGCGCCCGTGCCGGCCGCGCCGCCCAAGACCGAGGTGGCCCGGCTGCCCACCGTGGACGGCTGGATTCTGCGCGACGTCGCCCGTGGCGGCGCCCTGATCGAGAGCCGTCGCGGCATGTACGAGGTCTATGCCGGCGACCCCGTCCCGGGTCTCGGCCGCGTCGACGCCATCAGGAAGCAGGATGGCCGCTGGGTGGTCGTAACCAGCAAGGGCCTGATCGTCGCGCGCTGAAGGCGCACGCAAACCGGAAGGCGCTTCACAGCGATGTGAGGCGCCTTTTTTCTTGAATAGGCCTCATTGCGCGGTGTTAGTGGGGCATGAGCTTCGCGCCGCGATATCTTGCCATCCTGCTCGCTGTGTTATGCAGTGCCTGGCCGGCCCGGGCGGCGCAAGATGCCGCGCCGGAGCGCGGCACGACGGTCACCGATCCCACGACACTGCGCGACCTCGACGGCGGAAGATTTCGCCTCGATCGCATGCTGCTGCCGGAGCGGCCCTCGGACACCCCGCTCACCAACGACGCGTTGTTTGCGCTGCCGTCGATGACGCCGGTCCGGCAGGCGATCGATGGCGAGTTCGATCGCTACGTCGCACGGCACGCGGCACCCCTGCGTAAGGAAACGATCGGCGTCGGCGCGGGCTTTGATTTCCAGTTGTTCGACCGAACGCTGCTCTATTCGCGGGAAGTGCGTTTTGTGCTGACCGGCATCGTCAACCGCATGGACCGCACTTTTGTTGCGGAAGCGAGTTGCGGCGAGATACGTTTGATCTATCGCCTGACGCGAATCAACAAGGGGGCCGGCAAGGACGCGGTGCCGCCGCGGCTGCCGATGACGCTGAACCTCGTGCTGAAGGCGAGAGGCGAGGGCGCCGTGATCACCTGCGCCGAGATTGCCGGGCGCTGGCTCGTCATGTCGGGCGACGGAGCATTGTCGGACAAGGATGGTCCGCTCGACCTGATCCGCCGCGAAAATATCGACCGTATCGAGACCAACCTGCAGATCGCGCATGCGCCGAAGTCTGCGATCCGCGATTTCCGCACGGACTATCTGCTGAAGGTGTTTCGCTACAATGCGCGAGCGGATGTCTTCGCGGAAGCGCCGATGGAAAACCAGATCGACCGCGCGCGGCTACTGGCGGACGATGGCCTCAAACGCGAGTTCAGAGCGTGGCTGCTCGATCCCGTCAATCTTGCCGCGTTCGATCGCGGCACCGCGCTGATCCCGGAAAAATTCCTG
>CADEDX010000428.1 GCA_902826195.1 uncultured Bradyrhizobium sp.
GAGGAAGACAGGCGCGCCTTCGCCCAACGCCTGAAATCGGACGAGGCGCTGAGCGCGCAGGTCGAATACTGGGAAGGCATGTTCTCCGATCTGCCGGCGGCACAGGCTGAGCCACCGCCCTCAGGCATGTTCGAAAAAATCCTCGATCGGATCGAGGGTGCGGGCGCCGATTTGCCGGGCACCCTTACCAAACGTGCGGGGAACGCGAACTGGTTCGAGATCAGCCCCGGCATCACGGGGCGCCTGCTGCATGTCGACCGGGCGCAGAACCGGCAGCATATCCTGATCCGGATGGCGCCCGGCGCGTCCTATCAGCCGCACGCGCACGACGCCGACGAGCAGACGCTGGTGATCGAAGGCGACCTGTCGTTCGGCGCTCTCGTTCTGAAGGCCGGCGACTTTCACGTCGCGACGCCGTCGTCCTCGCACCCGCCGGGGCGGACGGTGAACGGCTGTCTCATGCATGTCGTCATGAGCCTCGATCAGCATTAAAGCATTCGAGGATTCTTCTCTCAGCTTCCATTGCCCGGCAGCACCGCGTTGCTCGGCGTGCGCCGGTCGGCGATCTGCAGGCCGAACAGGCTGCCGATCAGTTCGACGGCGACGCGCGCGGTTCGGCCGCGTTCGTCGAGGAACGGGTTGAGCTCGACGATGTCGACCGATCGCACCACATCCGAATCGTGCAGCAACTCCATGATCAGATGTGCCTCGCGATAGGTCGCGCCGCCCGGCACTGTGGTGCCGACGCCGGGCGCCACGGTCGGGTCGAGAAAATCGACATCGAAGGAGACATGCAGCACTCCGTTCTTTGCCCTCACGCGCTCGATCACTTTCCGGATCAGAACGCCGACGCCGAACTCGTCGATCGCGCGCATGTCCGCGACCGCAACGCCGCGCTCGAACACCAGCCTCTTCTCCTCGGGATCGATCGAGCGGATGCCGAACAGATCGAGCTGATCCGGGCCGATCGAGGCGCGTGGTGCGCCGCCGAGCAGATTGTCGAGGCCGCTTTCGCCGCACAGGAAGGCCGCCGACATGCCGTGCATGTTGCCGGTCTCGGTGGTCTGCGGCGTATTGTAGTCGGCATGGGCGTCGACCCAGAGCACGAACAGCGGCCGGCCCTGTTCCTGCCAGTAGCGCGCCACGCCGTTCACCGACCCCATCGACAGCGAGTGATCGCCGCCCATGAAGATCGGTAACGCCCCGGAACTCGCCAGCGCATAGGAACGCTCACTCAGCGCGCGGTTCCAGCCCTTGATGGTGTCGTAATATTTCGCGTTCTGCGGCGGCGGACCTTCGTCGGCGGTAGCAACAGGTTTTGCCATGTTGCCGTGGTCCTCGACCGCAAAGCCGAGCTGATCGAGAATGCGGCCGATGCCCGCGGTACGCAGCGCGTCCGGCCCCATCAGGGTTCCAAGCTGCGAGGCGCCGATCTCGATCGGAACGCCGAGCAGGGCGATGCGGGGTATGTTTGTGTCAGGCATGAGCACGGCCTTCGATTTCGTAGGGTGGGAAAAGCGGCGCGTGCCCACCATTCCTTGCCGTGCTCGCGGTGGTGGGCACGCTCCGCTTTGCCCACCGTACAAGACCGCCGCCGCGTCGATGTTCCGCTACGCCTTGAAATAGGCGATCTGCGTCGTCGTTGCCAGCAGTCGTCCGGACGGCGACCACAATTCGCCGTGCTGGTCGCCGTAACTCCTGTGGAAAATCCGCGCGTCGGCCACCGCCAGCACGTGGGTGATGTCCTCGGCCGCGAGTTCCTCCGCCGCCGCATGAAAATAGGTCGTGATCGAAACCGTGCCGAACGGGATCAGTTCGCGGCGCGCCAGAAACACCCGGCCGAAGAACGCGTCCGACATCGACATCAGCGACAGCATGTCGATCTGTCGCGGCACGTGGTCGCCGATCCATTGCTTCGAGAACGCCGCAAGCGGCGAGGCGGCGGGCGAGCCATAGAAGCTCGGCTCGCCCTCGACGAAGCGGAAATCATACTGGTGCGTCCAGGTCATCTTCGTGTTCGGAAACCGCCGCGCCTGTTCGAATGGCATGGCGTCCGGAAAAGCCGTCTGCTGGTGCGACCAGGACGGCCGGCGCTCGGCGAACACGGCGGTCGCCAGCGTCGCGACGTCGCCGTTGCCTTGCTTCATCTCCACGCACCAGTGCTGGCTCGAGCGGTTGGCCTTGACCAGCCGCACGTCGAGATCGAACGGCCCTTCCGCCACCGGCGCGCAGAAATTCACCGTCATCGACAACGGATCGCCCGCCCGCTGCGGATGCTCGATCAGCGCCCGCAGCATGGTGGCGGCCGTGAAGCCACCGAAAGGGCCGACAAACGCCCAATAATCCGGGCTGGTTTTGCCCTGCCAGCAGCTATCGCCGGCGGTGACTTTTGTGGTGTCGTCGAACAGATGAAGGGGTTTTGTCAGCATAAGTGTTTTTCGGTCCAGGGAGGCGCGACGCAGTTGCCGCAAAATACCGTCATTGCGAGCGAAGCGAAGCAATCCATTCCTCGGCTTGCCCTGCACGATGGATTGCTTCGCTTCGCTCGCAATGACGTGGATGAAATATCGCGACTATTCAGCCGAATTCAATGACGCCAAAGGTAATGGATTTCCGCGCCGCGACCTACCCCTTCGCCCCGCGCTGTGCGCCGGCTTCCGGCGCCGCCGCACGCACCGGCACGTTCCAGATCTCCTCGGCATATTCGCGGATGGTGCGGTCGGATGAGAACCACGGCATCCGCGCCACGTTGAGAATCGAAGCGCGAGTCCAAGCCGGCACCACCTGCCAACG
The DNA here is from genome assembly GCA_902826195.1 of uncultured Bradyrhizobium sp. Lineage (GTDB taxonomy): Bacteria > Pseudomonadota > Alphaproteobacteria > Rhizobiales > Xanthobacteraceae > Bradyrhizobium. The sequence goes on from CADEDX010000428.1 coordinate 2,794, forward strand.
CGCGTCGATGCCGCGTTGCGCCTCGTAGTAGGAATCGAAATCGGCCGAGACCATGTAATGGTCGAGGTAACGCAGCGCGTGGCCGATCGAGGCGAAGCGGGCGGGGTCGTCGGGTGAGAACGCGCCGCTTTCGACCGCGGTGATGGCGCGCGCCAGCCGCGGCGAGCGGTTGATGATGTCGGACGCATCGAGCCCCTGCTTGCGCTTGATCATGACGTCGCCGGCTTCCAGGCCGAAGATCGCGATGTTCTCCGCGCCGACATGGTCGCGGATCTCGATATTGGCGCCGTCGAGCGTGCCGATGGTCAGCGCGCCGTTGAGCGCCAGCTTCATATTGCCGGTGCCGGAGGCTTCCATGCCGGCGGTTGATATCTGCTCGGAGAGATCGGCGGCCGGAATGATCACTTCCGCAAGGCTGACATTGTAGTCGGCGAGGAAGACGATCTTCAGCCGTCCGGCGACATCCGGGTCGTTGTTGACGACCTCGGCGACGTCGTTGATCAGCTTGATGATCAGCTTGGCGTAGCGGTAGCTCGCCGCGGCCTTGCCGGCGAAGATCTTGACCCGCGGCACCCAGTCGCGCTGCGGCTCGTCCTTGATCGCGTGGTACAGCGCGATGGCTTCGAGGATGTTGAGCAATTGCCGCTTGTATTCGTGGATGCGCTTGATCTGCACGTCGAACAGCGCTGTCGGGTCAATCTTGATGCTGAGCCGCTCGCCGATCAGCCGGGCCAGCGCCAGCTTGTTGTGATGCTTGACCTCGCGAAAGCGCTGCTGGAACGCGTTGTCGCTGGCGCGGGCCTCGAGCCGCTCGAACAGCGAGAAATCGTCGAGCACGGCCTCGCCGCAGACCTCGCGCATCAGCGCGGTCAGTTTCGGGTTGGCGAGCATCAGCCAGCGGCGGAAGGTGATGCCGTTGGTCTTGTTGGTGATGCGGCCGGGATAGAGATGGTTGAGATCGTGGAACACGGTCTCCTTCATCAGGTCGGAGTGCATCGCCGAGACGCCGTTGATGCGGTGCGAGCCGACGAAGGCGAGTTGCCCCATCCGCACCCGCCGGCCGCTCTTCTCGTCGATCAGCGACACCGAGGCGCGAAAATCCACGTCGCCCGGGCAGCGCACGTCGGCGAGCGCCAGATGCGCGGCATTGATGCGGTAGATGATTTCGAGATGGCGCGGCAGCAGCCGCTCGAACAATTCGACCGGCCAGGTTTCCAGCGCTTCCGGCAGCAGCGTGTGATTGGTGTAGGACAGCGTCTCCACGGTGAGCTTCCACGCCTCGTCCCAGCGGAAATTGTGCAGGTCGACCAGGATGCGCAACAGCTCGGTGACCGCGAGACTCGGATGGGTATCGTTGAGCTGCACCGCGACCTTGGAGGGGAGGTTGCGCAACTGGCCGTCGGAAGCAAGATGCCGCTTGATCAGGTCCTGCAGCGAAGCCGAGACGAAGAAATATTCCTGACGCAGCCGCAGCTCGCGGCCGGCCGGGCTTTCGTCGTTCGGATAGAGGAATTTGCAGATCGATTCCGCGCGCGCTTCCTCGGCCACCGCGCCGAGATAGTCGCCGCTGTTGAAGACGTCGAGCCGCAACGGATCGGGCGAGCGCGCCGACCATAGCCGCAGCGCATTGACGTGTTGGCCGCGCCAGCCGACGATCGGCGTGTCGTAGGCCACCGCCTGCACGGTCTCCCCCGGCCGCCACGTCGCACGGTCGCGGCCGCGATCGTCGACATGCTCGACATGGCCGCCGAAGTGAATTTGATAGACCACTTCGGCCCGCTGGAATTCCCAGGGGTTGCCAAAACTCAGCCATTCGTCGGGATATTCGTGCTGCCATCCCTGCGAAATGATCTGGCGGAACAGGCCGAAATCGTAGCGGATGCCGTAGCCGATGGCGGGAATGGCCAGCGTCGCCATGCTCTCCATGAAGCACGCCGCAAGCCGCCCGAGGCCGCCATTGCCGAGCGCCGCATCCGGTTCGCATTTGCGCAGGTCGGAAAGGCCGACGCCGAGATCGCCGAGCGCCGCCTCGAACAGCGGCAGCAGGCCCATATTGTTCAGCCCGTCGGTGAACAGCCGGCCGATCAGGAATTCGAGCGAAAGATAATAGACCCGCTTGCTGCCGGAATCGTAGCTCTCCTTTTCGGCGGTCAGCCAGCGGTGCACGATGCGATCACGCAACGCCAGCGCCGCCGCCTTGTACCAGTCCCGCCGCGTCGCCATCCCCGCGTCCTTGCCGATCGCAAGGCGAAGTTTTGCGAGGATCGCGCCCTTGATCTCGGTCAGCGCCAGCTCGTCGATCGGCTGGCCCGGGGCCGGATAGTTTGCCGGATTATTTCCTGAAGCTTGTTCCTGCAACACGTCGATCCCTGCGGTTGAGACTCACAGCGAAGATACGCGCCTTGCCGGGCAATCCAAATGCCTGACTAGTTTGTGCACTGCGCTGACTCGAATTTATGCAAGGACCGGGCCGATTTCGCGGCGCCCATGGCGGGATTTTGGTGATATAATCGGGGCGTGAAAGCCTGTGGGATCGCCGGGAGTGCTGACCGCGGAGCCATGTCGGCCTGAGGAAACGCCTTTAGCCCCAACGGAAGGCTTGCCATGAAATTGACGATCGAGATCGTTGCGGCCGCGTTGCTGGTCTGCATCGCGACCAGCGCCGCCTCTGCTGCCGGAAAGATCGGCAAGAGCGCGACGGCCTGGGCTGCTCTTTCACCGTCGCACAAGGCGCGTCGCCGGCCGCGCGTTGTGCCGCGATAAAACGGCAGTGCGGCGGAAAATTCTACGTCAACATGTGCGGCGACAAGCTGTTGTCGGCGATGTGATGTAAGCGAGGTCGCGCTTCGCGTGCGGCGCTGTCCTCAGGCGGCCAAGGCAAACATCAATCTATGAGGATAAACGCACGGCCGAAGCGGGCCGAGAATTTCTTGCAAATCCGCCGGACCCAAGTCGACTCATAGTCCGAATTCATTTTCGCAGCGCTTAGAACTGCTTGGGCGAATTCCGTGCCTGTTAGAGCCTTTCCGGGAGTAACCAGCTCTTCGGCCGTGAGGTGGTTACAAAACCCCAATATCTGCAGAGGTCGCCCAGCAGTGCGTCGAGATCGTGCAATCGGTGTTGTCGTTCTTGCATCACAGCTCCTGCCATGGCGCGTCGCCAGCCGGCGCCCCTCTAGGCAAGCCCGGGATAGCGCAGATAGAGCTTTTTGCAGCAGCTTGAAATGCAGGGATAACGATATCTCGTCGAGCGCGTGGCCAGCAGAGCCCTGCCTCTCGGTGCCGAGCGTCGACACGATTGATTTCACCTGGTCGATCGCGTCGGCGCGCTCCAGCAACAGCGAACTGATCTGGGGGTGGCCCGAGTACCATCCATCGTTCCGATTCTTGGC
>CADEDX010000429.1 GCA_902826195.1 uncultured Bradyrhizobium sp.
AGTTCGTCACGGCGCGGATGGCCGGAGACGTGGACCAGATCGGTGCGGTCGGTGATGACCTCGATGCCTTGGCTGACCAGGCCGTTGATGATGGCGCCGACCGCCTTCTCGTTGCCGGGGATGGTGCGCGAGGAAAAGATCACGCTGTCGCCCTTGTTCAGCGTCACCTGCGGGTGATCGTTGTTGGCGATCCGGGCCAGCGCCGCGCGCGCCTCGCCCTGGCTGCCGGTGCACAGCGCCAGCACCTTGTCCGGCGGGAAATGCCCGTAATAATCGGCGCCGCGGAAATTCTGCACGCCGTCGAGATAGCCGGTCTCGCGCGCGACCTGCACCACGCGCTCCATGGCGCGGCCGACCACGACGACCTCGCGATCGGCAGCCTTCGCAGCATCCGCCACCGCCTTCAGGCGCGCGACGTTGGAAGCAAAGGTCGTGACGGCGACGCGACCTTTGGCCGCCTTCACCAGCTTGGCGATGGTAGCGGCCACCTCGGTCTCTGAAGGCGATCGCCCTTCCCGCACCGCGTTGGTGGAATCGCCGACCAGCGCCAGCACGCCGGCATCGCCGAGTTCGCGCAGCCGCCGCTCGTCGGTTGGCAGGCCGATGATCGGCGTCGGGTCGATCTTCCAGTCGCCGGTGTGTAGCACCGTGCCGGCGGCGGTGTGGATGGCGAGCGCATGCGATTCTGGGATCGAATGCGCGACCGGGATGAATTCGACGGTGAACGGCCCGAGTTCGATCCGGCCCCCCGACGGCACCACCGTCACGGGGATCTTTGGCGGGTTGCGCTCTGAGGCGCATTTGGCCTCGAACAAAGCGGCGCTGAATTTTGTCGCGTAGATCTTGCACTGCAGTTTCGGCCAGAGATCGATGATGGCGCCGAAATGATCCTCATGGGCATGGGTCAGCACCAGACCCATCAGGTTCTTGCGCTCCTTCTCCAGGAAGCGGATGTCGGGCATGATCAGGTCGATACCCGGCAGATGCTCCTCGTCGCCGAAGGAGACGCCGAGATCGACCGCGAGCCAGGAGCGCTGCTGGCGGTTGCCGAGCCCGTAGATCGACAGGTTCATGCCGATCTCGCCGACGCCGCCGAGCGGCGCAAAAGTCAATTCATCCGGCCGCGCCATCAGGCTGCTCCTACCGAGGCTGCCGAACCAAAGAATACCTCGCCGGCCGTGACCGGCACGCGCCGGCCATCGGCGGTGCGGACGATCAGGCAGCCGGTGTCATCGATCGTATCGAACGTGCCTTCCAGTGTCGCAGTTCCAGTCTGGATTGCGACCGTCCCGCCGACGCCATAGGCACGCTCGAGCCACAGCTTGCGGATGTCGCCGAAACCGCGGCCATTGTCCCAGATACCGCGGAACTCGACCCAGGCATCCGACAGCGCTGCGAAAAGCTCTTCGGCGTTGACATGGACGCCCAACGCCGCCAGCGAAACGGCCGGCGTCGGCGTGCCCTCGGGGGCTGCGACGATGTTGGTACCTATCCCGGCCACGACGGCAAGGCCACCGTCCGTCATGGCTTCAGCCTCCACCAGCAAGCCGCAAAGCTTCTGCCCGCGGACCAGAATGTCGTTCGGCCATTTCAGGAGATATTGCAATTGATCCGATCCGGCCAGTCGAAGATTGGCCTCCACACTGACACGCTGCAGCGCGGCTTCATGCGCCAGACCAAAAGCGAAGCCCATGGTTGCCGCGACGGCGGGCGCAATATCCATCACCTCAAGCACGCTGCTGGCAAGATTGTCGCGCGGCGCAACCCAGGCACGCTGCAGGCGTCCCCGTCCCGCCGTCTGCAGCGTGGTGACGAACCAGGTCGAGCCAGGCTCACCCCGGCGCGCATGCGCCATAGCTTCCGAATTGGTCGAACCGGCCTGATCGAAGGCAACGAGACGGTAGCCCGCCGATATGGCCTTGGGTCCGAGCGAGAAAGTCATCCTGGAAACAGCGACTTCGCCGCCGTCGTGGCGACGCTGACCAGCGGCCCCGGATAGACGAAGAAGAAGATGTTGAAGATGCCCGCGACCGCCAACACCGTGCGCAGCTCGATGCGCATCGGTTCGATGTCGCCGGTCGGCTCGTCGAAATACATCACCTTGATGATGGTCAGGTAATAGAACGCGCCCACCACGCTGGTCAGCACGCCGACGACGGCGAGCGTGAACAGGCCAGCCTTGATCGCGGCGACAAAGACGTACCATTTGGCAAAGAAGCCCGCGAGCGGCGGAATGCCGGCCAGCGAGAACAGCAGCATCGCGAAGAAGAACGCCAGCAGCGGGTTGGTGCGCGACAGCCCTGAGAAATCGCTGATCTGCTCCATCGGTTGCCCGGCGCGCTTCATCGACAGGATCACGGCGAAGGTACCGAGCGTCATCGCGACATAGATCGCGATATAGACCAGCACGCCCTGCGCACCCTCAACCGTGCCGGAGGCAAGTCCAACCAGCGCAAAGCCCATATGGCCGATCGAGGAATAGGCCATCAGGCGCTTGATGTTCTTCTGCCCGATCGCGGCAAACGATCCCAGCGCCATGGAGGCGATCGCGACGAAAACGAGGATCTGCTGCCATTGCGGGACGATGCCGGGAAACGCGGTCAGCGTCACACGGGTGAACACGGCCAGTGCCGCAACTTTCGGCGCCGAGGCAAAGAATGCGGTGACCGGCGTCGGCGCGCCCTCGTAGACGTCGGGCGTCCACATGTGGAACGGCACCGCCGAAACCTTGAAGCAAAGCCCGGCCAGCAGGAACACCAGCCCGAACACGATGCCGACGCTGCCGGTCTTCACGGCGGCTGCGATGCCGGCGAATTCGACCGTGCCGGTGAAGCCATAGATCAGCGATGCGCCGTACAGCAGCATGCCCGACGACAATGCGCCGAGCACAAAGTACTTCAGGCCGGCCTCGGTCGATTTGGCGTTGTCGCGGTTGGAGGCTGCGACCACGTAAAGCGCAAGACTCATCAGTTCGAGCCCGAGATAAAGCATGATCAAATCGGCGGCCGAGATCAGCACCATCATGCCGAGGGTCGAGAGCAGCACCAGGATCGCATACTCGAAAATCCGCCGCGACGGGTCGGACAAAAACTCCGTCGACAGGATCAGCGTTACCGCCGAGCCGATGATTGCGAGGATCTTCAGGAAGCGGGCAAAATCGTCGACGATGAAGCTGCCGCCGAACGTCGTGAGCTTGCCGGCCGGCAGCATCAATTCCAGCGCGCCGACGACGACCAGCAGCACGACCGCGAGCGCTGTCACAGTCCGGGTCATCCCCTCGCCGCGATAGGCGCCCAGCATCAGGAGCGCCATGGCGCCGACGGCCAGCACCAGTTCCGGCAACACCGGCAGCAACTGATAACCTGCACTTGAGAAGCTCATGGCGCTTTATTTCCTTGACGCGTTTTCTTCACGCAAAACCGGTTTCCACTTTGCTTGAAAACGCTACGCTTATTGGACTACCAGCGCGGCTTCCTTCACGGCAGTCACGGCGGTATTGTAATTGTTGACGAGTTGCTGAACCGAGGCCGCCGACATGTCGAGCACCGGTTTCGGATAGACGCCGAACAGGATGGTCAGCGCCACCAGCGGGAACAGCAACAGGCTCTCGCGCCAGGTCAGGTCCTTGATGCTGGCCAGCGACGGTTTGGTCAGCGCGCCGAACACGACCTTCCGGTAGAGCCATAGCGCGTAGCCGGCCGACAGGATCACGCCCAGCGTGGCGAAGGTCGCCGTTGGGATCGAGACCTTGAAGGTGCCGAGCAGCGTCATGAATTCGCCGACGAAGCCTGACGTGCCGGGCAGCCCGACATTGGCCATGGTGAAGACCATGAACACCAGCGCATAGAGCGGCATCCGGTTGACGAGGCCCCCATAGGCCGCTATCTCGCGGGTGTGAAGGCGGTCGTACACGATGCCGACGCAGGGGAATAGCGCGACGGAGACAGTTCCGGGCGAATTCGTGGGGAACGCGCCGCCCGCTAGACGCTGAGGGGGGCCGGCGAAGATGCCCATGGTGACGAAACCCATGTGCGCGATCGAGGAATAGGCAATCAGCTTCTTGATGTCTTCCTGCATCAAAGCCACCAGCGAAGTGTAGATGATCGCAATCGCCGACAGCGAGAAGATCAGCCAGGCGAAATCATGCGACGCCAGCGGGAACATCGGCAGCGAGAAGCGCAGGAAGCCGTAGCCGCCCATCTTCAGCATGATCGCCGCCAGGATCACCGAGCCCGCGGTCGGCGCCTCGACGTGCGCATCCGGCAGCCAGGTGTGCACCGGCCACATCGGCATCTTCACCGCGAACGAGGCAAAGAACGCCAGCCACGCCCAGGTCTGCAGGCCGCGCGGAACGGCGGTCTTAATCAACATCGGGATGTCGGTCGTGCCGGCATTCCAGTACAGCGCCATGATCGCCAGCAGCATCAGCACCGAGCCGAGCAGCGTGTAGAGGAAGAACTTGAAGGACGCGTAGACCCGGCGCGGGCCGCCCCAGACGCCGATGATCAGGAACATCGGGATCAGGCCGCCTTCGAAGAACAAATAGAACAGCACGAGATCCAGCGCCGAGAAGGTGCCGACCATCAGCGTTTCCAGCAGCAGGAACGCCATCATGTATTCGCGCACGCGCAGCGTGATCGATTTCCAGCTCGCGACGATGCAGAACGGCATCAAGGCGGTGGTCAGGATCACGAACGGCAGCGAAATGCCGTCGACGCCCATGTGATAAGTGATGCCGCTGGCAAGCCAGTTCGCCTTTTCGACGAACTGGAAGTCCGCACTCGATGCGTCGAAGCGCCAGACCAGGATCAGCGAGACCGCAAAGGTGACCAGCGTGGTCCACAGCGCGATCCAGCGCGCGTTACGCCGCGCCGCCTCGTCATCACCGCGGGTGAGATAGATCGCCAGCGCGCCGATGACCGGCAGGAAGGTGACGACCGAAAGGACGGGCCAGGTTGTCATTACTGGCCTCCCAAGCCGAACATGAACCAGGTGATCAACCCCGCGACGCCGATCAGCATCGCAAAGGCATAGTGGTAGAGATAGCCGGTCTGGACCTTCACCACGTTGCGCGTGACATCGAGCACCCGCGCGGAGACGCCGTCCGGGCCGAAGCCGTCGATGACAAAACCGTCGCCCTTTTTCCAGAGCGTGTAGCCGAGCCACTTCGCAGGTCGGACGAAGATGAAGTCGTACAGCTCGTCAAAATACCATTTGTTAAGCAGGAACTTGTAGAGCATCTGGTGCTGGTTGGCGAGTTCGACCGGGATGTACGGCCGGCGCACGTAGAACAGCCACGACACCAGGAAGCCCAACACCATCATCACCGTCGGCAGGTAGGCGATCGCCGCAGGGATATGGTGCATCTCATCGATGATGCCCGGCTTCATCTTCAGCGAATCGCGGAAGAATTCTTCCACGCCGTGTCCAGCGAACAGCTCCTTGAACGGAAAGCCGGACAGTATGGATCCGGCGGCGAGGATGCCGATCGGCACCAGAATCCAAATCGGCGCTTCGTGGGCGGCGTCATAATGATGCCGGTCGTGCGGCTCGCCGTGGAACGTCTTGAAGATCAGGCGCCATGAATAGAACGAGGTCAGGCCCGCGGCGATCACGGTCATCGCAAAACCGTAGAATGCAAACGGGTTATGCGAGACGTAGGCCGACTCGATGATCGCGTCCTTGGAGAAATAGCCGGCGGTGAGCGGGAAGCCAGTCAACGCCAAGGTGCCGATCACCATCACACTGTAAGTGTAGGGGATCTTGTCCTTCAGCCCACCCATGTTGCGGATGTCCTGCTCGTGATGCATCGCGTAGATCACCGAGCCGGAGCCCAAAAACAGTAGCGCCTTGAAGAAGGCGTGCGTGAACAGATGGAACATGCCGACCGAATAGGCCCCTGCCCCCATCGCCACGAACATGTAGCCGAGCTGCGAACAGGTCGAATAGGCCACGATACGCTTGATGTCGTTCTGGACCAGGCCGACGGTCGCGGCAAAGAATGCGGTGGTGGCACCGAAGAACATCACGACGGCCTGCGCATTGGGCGCAAGTTCGAACAGCGGCGACAGCCGCGCCACCATGAACACGCCGGCGGTGACCATCGTCGCGGCGTGGATCAGCGCCGAGACCGGCGTCGGGCCTTCCATCGCGTCCGGCAACCAGACGTGCAGGAAGAACTGCG
>CADEDX010000430.1 GCA_902826195.1 uncultured Bradyrhizobium sp.
CACATCGCCAGCGGCAGTTCCAGGCCTTTCCGGACCACGCTGCGGCCCGGCCAGAGAAACAGGTTCTTGGCTACCTGCTGGGTGATGGTCGAGCCGCCGCGGGCGGGTTCGCCGTCCTCGGCATCGTCGATCGCGCCCTGCAGGGCGTCCCAGTCGACGCCATGATGGCTGCAGAACTTGGCGTCCTCGGACCCCACCACCGAGCGCGGCAGCGGCGGCGACATCGCGCTGAAGTCGATCCACTGCCGCGTCACCGGCGCCCCGTTAAGCCAGCGCCAGGCCATCAGCGCCGACACCGGATGGCCTATCCGGTACAGCGGCGTCACCAGATAGGGCAGCAACAGCACCGCGAGCAGGACCAGCACCAGATTTCGGACAATGCGCAAATTGGAAGCTTCCGGTTCGGCCCGGGCCGGCCCCGGGGCGATCAGAAGGCCCCACCCGCGTGACATCTCCATGATATCTAGGGCATTTTCCAGCCATTTTGTGACCTCCGTCATGGAATTGACGAAGCCCTTGGCATCAACGATTGTCCGGCCAAATTTGATCTGGAGCTATTCTTGATGACGACCGCCGCCGCCGATTTTGCCAAACGCCTGGACCAGACCGCCGACGACACCGAAGCGCTGCTGGCAAAACTGTTGTCCGATACGGTGCTGCCCGACGAGATCACCCGGCCGAAGCGGCTGATGGAGGCGATGCGCTATTCCAGCCTCGGCGGCGGCAAGCGGCTGCGCCCCTTTCTGGTGGTCGAAAGCTCGGCCGTGGTCGGCGTTCCCCGCGACGCGGCGCTTCTGGTCGGCGCAGCGCTGGAATGCATCCACTGCTATTCGCTGATCCATGACGATTTGCCGGCGATGGACAACAGCGACCTGCGCCGCGGCCGCCCCACCCTTCACAAGAAGACCGACGATGCGACCGCGATCCTCGCCGGCGACGGGCTGTTGACGCTGGCGTTCGACATCGTCACCCGCGACGAGATCCACAAGGACCCGACGGTACGCCTGCTGCTGACGCGGGCGCTGGCGCGCGCCTCCGGCGTCGGCGGCATGGTCGGCGGGCAAATTCTCGACCTCGCCGGCGAAGGCCGGTTCGGCGACCGCGAGCCGGTCGACGTGGCGCGGCTGCAGCAGATGAAGACCGGCGCGCTGCTGCGCTATGGCTGCATTGCGGGCGCGATCCTCGGCCAGTCCACCGATAAGGAATACCAGGCTCTCGACGATTACGGCCGCGCGCTCGGCGAAGCGTTCCAGATCGCCGACGATCTGCTCGACGTCGAGGGCGACGCCGAAGCCCTCGGCAAGCCGGCCGGCGCCGATGCGGCGCTCGGCAAGACCACCTTCGTCACCCAGCTCGGCATCGACGGCGCCAAGCAGCGCGTGCGCGACCTGCTGGCGCGCGCCGATTCCGCGCTTGCGATATTCGGGGCAAAGGGCGACGTATTGCGGGCAGCCGCGCGCTTCGTCGCGGAGCGCAAGAGCTAGCGCACATCAAAAAGGAACCGGATGAACAAGGAATTCGAAGACTACCTTGTTCGCTTCCGCAATCTGCCGCTACCGGTCCGCGTGGTCTACGGCCGGCCGCGCACCTTCATCGCGCTCGCGCTCGGCATCGTCATATTCTTCCTGCTGCCTGATGCGCTGCGGTTGGCGACGCGTCTGGTGGTCGCCTGGGACGTCTTCGCCGCCCTCTATCTCGTGCTCGCCTACATCATGATGATGCGCTGTGACACCAGCCATATCAGGCGCAGTGCCGTCATTCAGGATGATGGACGCTTCCTGCTGCTGCTGTTGACCGCGCTCGGCGCCTTCGCGAGCCTGGCGGCCATCGTGATCGAACTCGGCGCGGCCAAGGGCAACCCGGCCGAAATGACCCTGGCCATCGTGACGATCGCGCAGTCATGGGCGATCGTTCACACCGCCTTCGCGCTGCACTACGCGCACGACTTCTATCGCAACGAGAAGCCCGGTGGCCTGCAGTTTCCGAGCGGCGACGACCATGCCGAGGCGGATTATTGGGATTTCGTCTACTTCTCGTTCGTGATCGGCATGACCGCGCAGGTCTCCGACGTCGGCATCACCGACAAGATCATCCGCCGCACCGCGACCGTGCACGGCATCATCTCGTTCGGGTTCAATACGGCGTTGATTGCGTTGATGGTCAATATCGCGGGAAGTGCGATCTGAGGACTTGCCGTCCAAGGCTGGATCAGGCTCAAGGGAACCTGCTGCAGGGCTCGGGAATCAAAATATCGAAAACAACCCCATGCAAAGTAGGATTTGGCCGAGTCTTTTTTCGGACCCGCCGCCCAAGATCCTTGTCATTCCCCGCGCGGGGAATCCAGTACGACGCAACCCCTCCGGTCGATAACTGACGCCTCTGGGATACTGGGTCACCCGCCTGCGCGGGTGACGACGAGTCTTGTTGTGGGAGCACTATTGGGTTGTGGGAGCTCTACGGGCACACACCCGACATGATGGCGCCGTAGGAGTGGCAGCCCGTCGCGCGGTCCTGGCCGGTCAGCGGTTGGCCGCTGGCGCCGACCCCTGCCCCGCCCCTTCCACCCTGCGCGCCGGTGATGTAGACGCGCTAGGTTCCTTCCGGCGCACGCCGTGCTTCCGGGTAGTAGCGCCGCGGTTCGTCGGAGTAGCGCCGGGGTTCCGGCCGCTCGCGCGCCGCCACCGGCTTCTTGCCGCGGCGCTTCTCGCACTCATTGTCGTCGTTGAGGAACGAGCCCTCGGCGCAGACGATCTTGGTGCAATGCTCGCCCTCGGCCTTGAAGCCGTGTTCGCAGGACAGCGGACAGACGCGGGACGACTTCAGCTTGATGGTGTCGAGCGTATCGACGCTGGCGACCTTGGTATCGAGCTGGGTGCCGGCATAACGGTTGAACTGTGACAGCGAACGCTGCGCGGAACTGTTCCAGGCGCCGTCGGCGTTGCCGGTCAGGCAGCCGACGCGGCGCAGTTCCGACTGCACCGACTTGGTGACGTCCGGCTGCGCATCGCCGTGGTCTATTACGCCGGCCACGGCATCGAGGTGGACGGCGGCAATTATCTCATCCCAGCAGGTAGCGCAGGAACAGTCTGCTGCCGCCGAACAGAAGCGCGCTGCAGCTGAGAAGCCACAGTAAGGCTTTGTGAGTTACGTCACGATCCACCCGGATGTGAAATCGTGCCCTTTTCCATATCGTTAGTCAGGCAGACAAGCCGCTAGGTTCGGCCGTCGCCGATGCGGCTTCAGCCAGGTTCCCCGGCGCAAAAGACAGCGCCTATGGCAACCCCGCGGGAAACGCATTCTTCCGCAGCGATACGATCGTTCGTCTTTTCTCAATAGCGCTATTCGCCCGTTCATGGCTTAATTCCTTCGAAGCCATTTTCGTTTGCCGGGAGAACAGCCGTGAAAGCCGACCGATCGACCGTCGAGGCCGTGGTGAATGCCTATTTTGATGGCCTTTATGAAGGCGATGCCGACAAGCTCGGCACGATCTTCGACACCAGCGCCGATCTGCGCTGGCTGGAAAAGGGCGAGTTGCAGGTTTTGACGGTGCCGGACTGGCTCGATCGCGTACGCAAGCGCCCCTCCGCCAAGGCCGAAGGCAAGCCGCGCGAGGATTTCATCGTCACGATCGACCGTTCCGACGACCAGACCGCCTTCATCAAGGTACGCTGCCAGCTGCCGCCGCGCTATTTCACGGACTATCTGGTGGCGATGAAACTGACCGACGGCTGGAAGATCGTCTCAAAATCCTACCGCTACGATCTGCGCGAGTAATATCAGGCTCGCGCGCGCCGGTGAAGCCTCGGCGCCGCCGCTGCGGCGGCCGAAATTGCCGCGGTTCGCCCGCTTCACGATATCCGGCCGCAGCAGCCGCGCCGGCGACGCTTCCAGGTTGGCGACTTCGAGGAAGGCGGTCGCGAGCTTCGCGTCATGACGCACGGCCATGTGCAGCTTGCCGATATACCAGTTGATAAAGCGCACTTTGCCGGCCGAGCGCCCTCCACCTTCGGATGCCGCAGGTCGTTGCCGACGGCGATGTCCCAGGGCGTATCGATCACTTTGGCGGCGCGGGCGAAGAAGCGCCGCGCCAGATCGGCATCGCCGGCATTCAGGCACTCACGCAGCAACACCGCCTCCTGCGCCGCCACCCTCATGCCGAGGCCGTAGACCGGATTGAAGCTGCAAAAGGCGTCGCCGAACACGAGATAGCCTTTTGGAAATCGCGCGAGCCGCTCGTAACGCCGCCGCAAGTTGGCTGGATAGCGGTAGCGGACAAAATAGCCGAGCGGCTCGGCATGGGCGACGATGTCGTAGATTTCTGATGTCGGGAACGAGCCGGCATAGGCGGCGAACAACTGGTCGTCGTCGGGGGCATGGTCGCCGAAATAGCCCCCGACCGAGACGATCCAGCGGTCCTCAGCCTGGTACAGGATGACGCTGTTGCGCCAGTTCGGCCCGCTGCCGGCGACCACGATCGCGAGCTTGCCGTCGAGATCGGTCGGGCGGCGGCGGTAGACGCGCGTGGTATAGCCGATCCCGATCTCGATCCGCTCTTCCTCCGGCCTGGCGAAACCCAGGCCTTCGAGCCAAGCCACGCTCGACGAACCGCAGCCGGACGCATCGACCACGAGATCGGCCGTGATGCGGTGGTCCTCACCGCTGCCGATCCTGACGCGCACCCCCTTGATCGCCGCGTTGCCCTCCCCGGCGATCAACTCCTGAACCGGGCAATTGTCGATGACGCGGACATTCGGCAACGCCATCAGGCGGCGGCGCACATGGCCTTCCAGCACCGGACGGGGCGCCAGCAATCCGACCAGATGGCTCGGCGCCGATTTGAGTGTGACGCCGTGGCCGATCCAGTTGATATCGCCTGCGGCGTCGCCCCTGACACCGCCGCTGGCGACGACGGCGTCGGTCCAGCCCGGAAAGAAATTTTCGATCGCGTTGCGGCCGCGCGCCAGCAGGCCATGGGCGTGGCGGCCCTGCGGCACGCCCTTGCGCGGAATGTCCGACTGCGGAAGCGTATCGCGCTCCAGCACGGTGACGACCGCGTAAAAATCCGACAACGCGCGCGCGGCCAGCAGACCGCTCATGCTGGCGCCGATCACGACGGCATGCTGACCAATATGTTTCATGGGTAATGCTCCCGCCCGCTTCACCTGCCAACGCAGGGTCTTCGCTGTTACGGGGCCTTGATCGGGCGGGTTCGGCCGCAGGGGTCACAAAGTTGTCAAAGACGGCCTGAAACCGCTCAGCCCTTCGTTCGTGAGTACGCGTGCTCGCGCATTGACCGCGCGGTTTTTCCCTGCGAAGGGGGGCGATCATGGAAGCCAAATTTCAGATCTTCATGGTCCTGCTCGCCGTGCTGGCAGGAACCGCGCTGCTGGCGCGCCGGATCAATATCGCGCCGGCGATTCTCCTGCTGCTCGCGGGCATCGTGCTCGCCTTCGTGCCGGGCATGCCCATGGTGGAACTGCCGCCCGAACTGGTGCTGCTGGTGGTGCTGCCGCCGCTGATCTATTCGGCCAGCGTCGCCATGAGCTGGCGCGAGTTCAAGTCCAACCTGCGGCCGATCATCCTGCTGTCGGTCGGCTGCGTGATCTTCACGGCCTTCATGGTCGCCGCCGCGACGCATTATCTGATCGGGCTGCCCTGGACGGTCGGGTTCCTGCTCGGCGCCATCGTCGCGCCGCCGGACGTGGTGGCGCCGCTCGCCATTGCGCGCCGGCTCGGCATGCCGCGCCGCATCCTTGTCGTGCTCGAGGGCGAAGGGCTGGCCAACGACGCCACCGCGCTGATCCTTTACCGCTTCACGGTGGCGGCGATTGCGACCGGCATGTTTTCGTTGCCGAAGGCGATGGGCACCTTCACGGCGATCGTCATCTGCGAGATCCTGTTCGGCCTCGCCGTCGGCTGGCTGTCGCTGCGCGCACGACACCGCGCGCGCGACCCGCAGGTCGAGATCACGCTGTCGCTGATTACGCCGTACCTCGCTTACTGGATTCCGGAACATCTCGGCGGCTCCGGCATCCTCGCGACCGTGGCCTGCGGCCTCTACATCAGCTGGAACGGCCCGCTGCTGATCTCCTCGGCAACGCGCCTGCAGGGCATCTTCTTCTGGGACCTCGTCATCTTCCTGATCGAGGGCCTGCTGTTCCTGCTGACGGGATTCCA
>CADEDX010000431.1 GCA_902826195.1 uncultured Bradyrhizobium sp.
GCCCAGCGCGATAACCAGTCCGGTCCGGTTCATGGCGCGCGGTTTAGCCGAGGCGGTGGGGGATTTAAACCCCTGTCACGGCTGCGGCGGAGAGTGCGACGGCAACGGCGGCGGTGGCCGTAGCGGCGGCCTCTGTTCACGCCAGGCGCCGGCGGAGCGGCCGGCGATCAGCCAGTAGATCAGGCCGGCCACGATGCCTGCGCCGGTCATGATTTCGAGGTGGCGGCGCACGATGCCGTCGAACTTCAATGTGTTCGTATCGAAGGGAATAAGGCCGAGATAGCAGGCCGCGCCGACAATCGCGCCACCCAATGAATAGGCGAGCACGCTGCGGATGTAGAATGCCTCCGTGATCAGAACCACGATCAGCGCCGGCAGCAGCGCAAAGCCAGACAGGAAGATGAAGCCGAAGCCGAGAACGACGTTGATCGCGCCCTGGTCGATCATTCCGGTATCGAGATCGCTGAACTCCGGATAGAGCACCGCGACGACCACGATCATACCCGCCACGAAGCACGCCGCGAGGAAGGCAAAGAAGACGACGAAGAGGCGGCGGCCGATCAGGGACATGAGGCAGGCCCGTCCGCGCTCATCATCGGGTCCGCGTTCTCCGCTGTCATGCCCGGGCTTGACCCGGGCATCCACGCCCTGCCTCGTCGAGAGGACACAAAGACGTGGATGGCCGAGTCAAGCCCGGCCATGACGAACTTTGGTGTTGTCGTCACTATCAATCCGTCATCGCCATCGCGCGCAGCGCCTCGCGCTCGCGGACGGACAGTTTTTCGGTCTCGGACTTCAGCTGGCCGCAGGCGGCGAGGATGTCGCGGCCGCGCGGGGTGCGGACCGGCGAGGAATAGCCGGCATTGAAAATATATTCGGAGAATTTTTCGATCTGCTCCCAGTCGGAGCACTCGTATTTCGAGCCCGGCCACGGGTTGAACGGGATCAGGTTGATCTTCGCCGGAATGCCCTTGAGCAGTCTTACCAACAGCTTCGCATCATCCATGGAATCGTTGACGCCCTTGAGCATCACATATTCGAAGGTGATGCGCCGCGCGTTCGACGAGCCAGGATAGTCGCGGCAGGCCTGCAGCAATTCGGCAATCGGGTATTTGCGGTTCAGCGGCACCAGTTCGTCACGCAACTCGTCACGCACGGCATGCAGCGAGATCGCCAGCATGACGCCGATCTCCTCGCCGGCGCGGATGATGTTCGGCACGACGCCCGAGGTCGAGAGCGTGATGCGGCGGCGGGAGATGCCGATGCCTTCATTGTCCGCGGTGATCAGCAGCGCATCGCGCACTGCGTCGAAATTGTAGAGCGGCTCGCCCATGCCCATCATGACGACGTTGGTGACGAGCCGGCTGCCGGTCGGCGTCTCGCGATCGGCCCAGTCGTTGAGACGGTCGCGCGCCACCATGATCTGGCCGACGATTTCACCGGCGGTGAGGTTGCGCACCAGCCGCTGCGTGCCGGTATGGCAGAACGAGCAATTGAGCGTGCAGCCGACCTGCGAGGAGACGCACAGCGTGCCGCGGTCGGTTTCCGGAATGTAGACGCACTCGACCTCATGCGCCTTCTGGAACGCGTCGCCGCTCGGCAGGCGCAGCAGCCATTTGCGGGTGCCGTCGTTGGAAACCTGCTCGGCGACCACTTCGGGCCGATCGACGGTAAAATGCTGCTCCAGCTCCGCACGCATATCCTTCGAGACGCTGGTCATCTCGTCGAACGCTTTGGCGCCACGGACATACATCCAGTGCCAGAGCTGCTGCGTGCGCATCTTGCGCTGCGCGGGCGCCACCCCAATCCCGCCCAGTCGCTCGGCGATCTCGGCGCGCGACAGTCCGATCAGCGACGGTTTTGCCGGCGGCACATAGGTTTCGAGCGGAATTTTCTCGAGCGGCGCCACGGTGGAGGAAAGCGACATTGGTTCACATGAGATAGTTGGAGCGATCGTAGGGTGGGCAAAGGCGCGAAGCGCTGTGCCCACCATTGGCGTTTGTGGTGGGCACGCTTCGCTTTGCCCACCCTACGAAGTAGCTCTCAAATAGGCCTTCCAGGCCCCCCAAACAACGGCATTCTCGGCTTAAAGCTAAGACCTAGCGCTTGCAATCCTGCGCCAGCCGGTCGAGCGCCTGGGACAGCCCCTTCAGCGAGAAGACGTCGACGGTCTCGGTGCCTTTGGCCGAGACGCCCTTGACGGTGACTTCGGCGGATTTACGCATGGCGGCGACCATCTGCTCTTCTTCCGCGGCGTTCTTGATCCAGAGTCCGTCGCCCTGGGTATACATCGCATAGGCCGAGCCGCCGACTTCGAGCGAGGATTCCGAGCCGGGCTTCAGCGCATATCCGATCATGATCGAGACTTCGTTGACGACGCGCTCGGCCGGCCGCGTCGATACGAAGGCATAGGCCGGATCACGCGGGCGATTCGGGGGATTGGTTTTTGACGACGACGGCTTTGCCAATGCAAAACAAACTTTTCTGCCGTTCGGCGTCGCCGTGTAGGCGCCCCAGGTGCCGAATTGGCCGATCAGCGTGGGCTCCGCGCTGCCAGCGGCTGCGGGACCCGGTGCCGGCGCAGCAGGCTTGGCCGCCGAAGGCTTGGCCGCAGGAGCCGGGGCCGCCGCAGGTTTCGGCGCGTCCTTTGTACCTTTCGGAGCAGGGGCTTGTGCTTGCGCAAGGGATGCCGTCCCACACAACGCCGCAAAAGCAACCAGGAATGTCGGTATTCGCAACACGGACAACTGGTTCCCTCATCATTGTGACTGGAAGATGGCCCGCGCGTGCGTCGCACCGGCGGGGGATGGATAGCCGGGAATTGATTTTTTGGGAAGGCGGATACGATGTCGCGCACCGTCACTGCCGGGCTTTTCGCCGCAGGTGCCTTTGGACCTAAAAAGGAATCAACGGCGCCGGATTCGTCTCAGCCTTTTGGCCGGCCCTCGCGCTGCTTCTGCCACTGGGCATCGGTCCATTGCAGCAGATCCTCGGCGCCGGAACTACGCAGGTGCCCGCCGCCGTCCTGCACGACCATTTCGCCGTTGATATAGCCGGCCTGGTCCGAAACCAAAAAGCTCGCGAGATTTGCAAGCTCGTCATGCTCGCCGGTGCGGCCGAGCGGATTGCGGTGCGCCCAGCTCTGATCGCGTCCTTCGGGACGCAGCTGCCCGGAAGCGCCCGGCGTCGGAAACGCACCGGGGGCGATCGCGACCGTGCGCACGCCCTTCGGCCCCCACTCGACCGCGAGGCTCCGCGTCATCGCAAGCACGGCGGATTTCGCCATCGCCGACGGCACCGTGAAGGCGCGGCCGGTGATCGTCGAGGTCGAGAGGATGCTGAGCACGACGCCCGCGTGCTTGCCGTCGATCCAGCGCTTGCCCGCAGCGAGCGTGCAGTACATCGTGCCGTGCAGCGTCGGCGCAAGAATCGCATCGGCGGCCCGCGGCGACAGATGTTCGGTCTGCGCGATAAAGGTCGCGGCCGCATTGTTGACCAGGACGTCGAGCGGCGCCACGCGCCAGACCTCGTCCATCATCGCATCGACCGCGGCGCCGTCGCGGATGTCGCAGCCGATCACGCCGACCTTGCCGCCGAGTTCGCTGCGCAGCCGCGCGGCCGTCGTCTCCAGCATGTCGAGCCGGCGGCCGCAAATGATCAGCTCAGCGCCGAGTTCGACGAAGCGGCGCCCCATCGCAGCCCCGAGCCCCGAACCGCCGCCGGTGACCAATATCCGCTTGCCCGCCAGCAACCCCTTTTCAAACATCGTTTAAATCCCTTCGACCACCATGACGCCATGCGCCTGAATCGGATTGTAGCCTGCCTTTAAATCCGGCAAGAAGCATCCAGCCTTTTTCTTTTCCGGTCCGAAACCAGGTGCGCTCATGAAAGCCATTCTCTGCTCGCAATATTGCCAACCAGACGACCTCGTGCTGGCCGACATCCCCGATCCGGTGGCCGAGCCGGGTCAGGCGGTGATTGCGATCAAGGCGGCGGCGCTGAATTTCTTCGACATCCTGATGATTCAGGGCAAGTACCAGATTAAGCCGCCGTTTCCGTTTTCGCCGGCGGCCGAAGTCGCCGGCGTGATCGAAAGCGTCGGCGAGGGCGTCACCAGCTTGAAGGTCGGCGATCGGGTGGTGGCGTCCTGCGGCCATAACGGCGCGCGGGAGAAGATCGCGCTGCCGGCGAACACGATCGTAAAAATTCCCGACAATCTGAATTTCGATCGCGCCGCCGGGATCATCATCATCTACGGCACCGCGCTGCACGCGCTGGAAGACCGCGCCAGCCCGAAGCCGGGCGATACGCTCGCCGTGCTGGGCGCTGCCGGCGGCACCGGCCTTGCGGCGTGCGAACTCGGCAAGCTGATGGGCCTTAAGGTGATCGCCTGCGCGTCCTCCGACGAGAAACTCGAATTCGCCAAGGCCCATGGCGCCGAACTGACGCTGAACTACAGCAAGGAAGATTTGAAAGAGGGCTTGCGCCGGCTCACGGGCGGCAAGGGTGTCGACATCATCTTCGATCCGGTCGGCGGCACCTACGCCGAAGCCGCCTTGCGCTCGATCGCCTGGGAAGGCCGCTTCCTCGTAATCGGTTTTGCCGCCGGCGATATTCCGAAGATGCCGCTCAACCTCGCGCTGCTCAAGGGCTGCGACATCCGCGGCGTATTCTGGGGCGCGTGGACCAGGCTCAATCCGGAGAAGAACCGCGTCAACCTGGAAAAGCTCGTCAGGTGGACCGCGGAAGGCAAGATCTCCTCGCATGTCGACCGCACGTTCCCGCTGGCGCAAACCGCCGAAGCGCTGAAAGTGCTCGCCGGGCGCAAGGCGATGGGCAAGGTGATCCTGCATCCCTGATGGGGGATTGTCCGATCATGCGCTGATCTGAAATCCACGCCAAGCAAGGTAAACGGCCCGCGCGCGTCACAGCCCGTTTCTGTCCCGCGATGCAACGCAGGTTTCGTTGTTCCGTCACAGGAGGTCTCTGCGGTAACAATGCGAGTCGCTGACGTGCGCTATGCCGCCCATTCGCCGCAATCATACCAAAATATTTCCTCATTCCCTGCACCCGCCGTCGTCTTTTGAACCCAATCCGCGTGCGATTTTAACTATCCGCGGAGGTGCTCCTGTACGTCGGCAAGAGCAAGAAGTAGGTGCAGGGAACGCACCCGTTGTTGCGTTAAGTAGTGGGGAACATGACTATGGCGGAGAATAGCAGGCCGGCTCAGCCGAGAGATCCGTTCGACCGTTTCGACGAAGCCATCAGCGACCCTCGGCTGTATGAAGCCGATCAATCCAGATACGAGCAGTTGCGGGCGCAGCTGCGATATACGCCACAGCAGGACGAGCCCCAGCCGCAATACGAGCACGCCCAGTACGAACAGCCCCGCTATGAGCAGCCCTTTGCGGTGTCGTTTGAGCGGACCGATGTGCTGCCGGAAGAACTTCCGCCGCTCGAGGCGGTGCCGCTTTTCCTTGCCAACTATGATGAAGAGCATCAGCAGCTCTATCCTTACGAGGGCGGGAACCGGCGGATTGGCAGCGGCGGCAGCATGAAGAAGGCGCGCGCAGGCCGTATCGTCGCCGGGGTCGCGGTCGTATCGGCGATCGCCGCCGTTCTAGCGCTGTTTTCCATCGACTCGACCCGCAATGTCATCTTCAACGCCTCGCTTGGCGGAGGCGGAGGCGGTGCACCGCCGTCTGCCGCCCAGCTTGTCGCGGCGGTTCCGGAGCCGGCTCAGCCGCAGCGTAGCGTCGCCGCGCCGCCGCTCGCCCGCATTCATATCCCGCAGCGCGTTCCGCTCGGCTTTCACGGAACCTGGGCGAATCGATCGGAAATGAGCGCGCGCCGCGCCTGACCCCATTCACAGCGCGCCAGAATGAGGCGATGAAGGGTGCGGCAACTGGGGTCAAGGCGATGGCGTCGCTCAATCTTGCGCCCGCTTCAACGGACGATTATCGGCGCCTGGCGGAACGCCGCCTGCCGCGCGCCTTGTTCGACTATGTTGACGGCGGCGCAGGCGCCGAGAAATCGCTGCGCGACAATGTAGACGATTTTGCGCGGATGAAATTGAAGCAGCGCGTCATGCGCGACGTCTCGGCGCTCGACACGACTGTCAGCCTCTTCGGCGAGACCTGGTCGATGCCGCTGGCGCTCGCGCCGATCGGCC
>CADEDX010000432.1 GCA_902826195.1 uncultured Bradyrhizobium sp.
ATACTCATCAAGCGCATTTCGTTGCAAAATCGGCTCCTGATATTTCGGCGCATTTCGGGTCAAATAATACGCAAGATCCCCTCGAAAATCTGACCCAGCCCCCTGAATTCCGGCCACGAAATTGCAGAGTCCTCGATGAAGAGGATGAAAGATGCGCAAGAGCAGGTTTTCGGAAGAGCAGATCATCGGGATGCTGCGGGAGCACGAGGCGGGGATGGCGACAGCCGATCTTTGCCGGAAGTACGGGCTCTCGTCGGCGACCTTCTACGAGTACAAGGCGAAGTTCGGCGGCATGACCGTCTCGGACGCCCAACGGCTGCGGACGTTGGAGGGCGAGAACGGGAAGCTGAAGAAGCTCCTGGCCGAGGCGATGCTGGACAACGCGGTGCTGAAGGATCTTGCCTCAAAAAACTTCTGACGCCCGACGCGAAGCGGAAGGCTGTGCGGCACGCAATGTCGTCGCACGGTGTGAGTGAGCGGCGGGCGTGCAGCCTGGCGGACCTGGACCGGTCCACCTTCCAGTACCCCAAGCGCGAGGGCGGCGATGAGGCGCTGCGCAAGCGCCTGCGCGAGCTGGCGGGTGAGCGGCGCCGGTTTGGTTACCGTCGCCTCGGCATCCTGCTGGCGCGCGAGGGCCTAGGGGCGCACCACAAGAAGCTCTACCGGCTCTATACAGAGGAGCGGCTCACGGTGAAGCGCCGGCGCGGCCGCAAACGCGCCATGGACACACGGCGGCCGATGCTGATGCCTGCTCAGATCAACGAGCGCTGGAGCCTCGACTTTGTCTCCGATGCCCTCACCGACAGCCGCCGCCTCAGGACGCTCTGCGTGGTCGACGACTTCACCCGTGAGGCGCTGGCGGTCGTGGTTGACGTCTCACTCTCCGGCGTCCGGGTCGCGCGCGAACTGGACCGCCTCATCGAACAACGAGGGAAGCCGAAGATGATCGTCTCGGACAATAGGACCGAGCTGACCAGCCACGCCATCTTCAGGTGGGCTCAGGATCAGCGGATCGAATGGCACTACATCGCGCCGGGCAAACCGACCCAGAATGCGTTCGTCGAAAGCTTCAACGGCCGGCTGCGCGACGAGTGCCTGAACGAGCACCTGTTCGACCGGCTCGACGACGCCCGCCGCATCATCGAAGCCTGGCGGACGGACTACAACACGGCGAGACCGCACACGTCGCTCGGTGGTCTGGCCCCGGCTGTCTTCGCGAGGCGCGCCCGATCACCCAGGCCCGCTTCGCTTGAGCTACGCCACGGCTCCGCTCAGCGGGCCTTGATCACCACGCAACAACAGGAAAGAAAGGCGAACGGACTCTCGTAATCGACGGCCCGGATCAGGGGGCTGGGTCATTCCGCATGTCCGTCTCCAGGTGACGGACTCTCCATTCAAACGAGGGACCACGCGGGGCTCAGACCAGACGTCATGTATCGATTACTCTCAGTCGCTGCCATTGCAGCGTCCGCTACGCCTGCACTTGCTCAGCAACCGAATTTCTACGGCAGTCTTGGATACTCGTTCGAAGGCGCACAGGGCTTTGAACTAGCGCTTGGGCTGCAGGCGAATCTTGGCGATCTCGTTGTCGTCCGAGCGTCGCCTTTGAACGTGGTCCTCACTGAAGCGGACGGTTTCTATCGCGATACATTTTCGAACGGACAATCGCGATGCCGCGATGAGTCGAATGGTCAGTTTGCAACGGACGGAAGCTGTACCGGGCTAGATTACCGCGTCGATGCGGATGCCTACATCCGTCTCCCGGGAAGCATTCTAATCGGGGGTGGCGTAATCCACACCCTGTCCAGTGACTACACCCCTGAACGTGAAGGTGCGACTGAAGAATTCTTGGCAATCATGTTTGAGTTCAATGGCAACTTTGGATTGGAGCTGCGAGGCGGAGAAGGCAACGCAGCGTTACGAGTGCGCGCTGCTTTTTAGGTCTCCGGTTCGGGGATGCATGCGGGACACGTTGCGCAGTGCAGAGCCTTCCCGGCTGGTCGTTCGCATTGCACGTGCCTGTCACAGCAGCGCCTCAACTCCGGGGAGGGGGGAAGGAAAAACCGAAGAAGGTTTGAATGGCTTGATGGCCTCCGCGAGATACAGCCCGTTTCTGAAAATCGCATCAAGCTCTCCGGTGGGGTCAGCTTTGCCGAACAGCTCATCCCGATATGCGGCCGAAAAATTGCATGGGAAACTGAGTTCGTATACCCGCGCCAGCTGTTGCATGCATTGGCACGTAAGTGCGTCACGAGGATTGGTCCACCGATAGAGCTCGGCATCAATGGCAAACAGATACCCCGACCCAGCGCTCTACGTCTCAGGCGAGTGGCTCGCTCTGAGGGAAACAATCGTTCAAAGAGATGGCAGCTGTTGTCGCAATTGCGGCTCTGGGGAAAGACTTGAAGTCCACCATTGGCTCCCAGTACGAGAACTCCAGACTCAGGTGGACGGTCGCGGATATGGAAGGGGAGAAAACCCGCTCATCGTTCATGAGTCAGGGCTCATTACGCTCTGTGCCCTGTGTCATGAGGCTATGACCGAGCGACGTACTAGACAGGCCGCGCTCCGAAACCCCGAACTCTTGAGGATGAGAGGCCGAGAAAAATCCTGGGACAACATTTTCAAGTTGTGGGACTTGAACGAAAAGAAACTGCCGTTTGCTGTTCAGAAGGACACTTGGAACAGCAACGTCGCTCAGCACTACAGAGTCGAAAAGATCGAGATCAAAAAGTGGCCCTATGGGACTGCCTGGGGCCGATACATACGCGAGGGAATCGAAGGTGAACTGGTGAAGATTGCGAACGCCGGTACCTATACTTGGCGCATCGCTTCTGACGCTGTGCCGGAGTCCCCGCCGTGACCTTCATCATTGCCTCTGGCCAGCGCTAGTCTGTCTTGGTGGCCATTTCTGTCTTCTGTGTTTGCCCGTGCCTGAGCGGTTGAATCAGTTCAGTCCTGCGCCTCGCTCTATCAAAGCCCGTAGTTCGACAAGAGAAAGCCACGGCGCTTTTGCGTGAACCATTCGATGGCAGTTTGAGCATAGCAGCGCGAGGTCATTCAGTCGCGTGAGGCTTTGCCCCGTAAGCTCGCTGACCGGCCGCACATGGTGGCACTCAATGAATCCACGCCCACGATCGCCATAACGACCTTCGAAATCGAATTCACATGCTTCGCAGATCAGCCGACCACGTTGCCGGGCTACGGCTTCCTTCTTGCGCTTGACTATCGCCTTGTTCCTCTCACGCGTTCGATGAAGTCTGGTCACGAGGCCGCCCTCGGTCGCTTCGGCGAAATCGTCTTCGAGGGGCTGCGCGAGTTGTTCGGCGATTTCCTCATCTTCATCCACCAAGGCGAGTGTCGAGCGGATAGCTGCAGCGGCGGCAGCGAGCGCCCCTGGTGCATCCACGAAATCACGCCAGACCAATTCGTCTCCGTGGCCGCCCCGGCTCAATCCAGCTCTCCCGGTTTCACGAAAGTTCGGATCAAAGCGCCGAAAGTTCATCGCTTTCATGTAGACGCCGTTCGCGTTGCGGAAGGTCTCGTCGGCGTGTGCGTGAATTAGTTTGCCGAGTTTCGAAATCTCTTTGCTTAGGTCGAGAACGTCCGCTGTTGATTTGTCGGGCATTCTATCCCGGTGGCGCATGTAGAAATCGAAAGCCAGGATAAGTTCGTCGCGACTCCAGTCCGGATTGCGCGACGGCTCATAGACCACCTCGAATCCCAATCTGTTCAAAGCCGCTTGTACCGTCGCCTCTCCCCCCGAAAATGCGCTGGCGGAAAGAGCGTCTGTACCTGGTTGGGAAAAAGCAACGGCTACTCCGGCAATCGCTTTGGAATCGTAGCGCTGACCGTTCCGAACCAAAAAGTATGACTTGGACTTCCTAAAGCCATACCTCGCCAGAAAGGCGTCGCGCCCCAGCTCATCAAATTCTGCAAGGGCCGCGAGTACGCCTGCCTCGGTCAAGGTTGAAAGCGCCATTCAGCAGCCTCAGGTCAGCGTCGGTACACGTGCAGTTTAAAACTGCTTTTGATCTAACAGGCTCCGATCTAACGCACAATTTGCGAGTTCTGCCCCGCCCTCGACCGCGATGCTGATCCGAGGTCTGTCCAAGCGCAGGCGTCGATTTACACTTCCCATGGTTCCTATCCTTCGATGGCTGAGCATATTCCGGCTAGCCAGCTACAGCTGTGCTCCAGGGGCATTCATAACCGGAGGCTGACAATCGCGCTGTGCTCGGTCTGCAATTCCAGGGGCAGGTCACTCCCCAGTGCGCGCTGTTCGCAGCAGAAACCATGAGCTACAATGCCCGCGCTGCAAGGGGGACCACATGCACCGAAACTCATTCTACATTGCTGCTTTAGCGCTTGTTGCTTGCCAGGCTCCGACGTCAATTGCTCAACAAGCAAAGATTGAAGGCGTGGCTTCGGTTGTCGACGGCGACACGATCGAAATACACGGCAAGCGCATTCGGCCCCAAGGCTACGATACCCCCGAGCGCAACAAGATGTGCGGCTCGGTCAACGTCTATCAAGAGGCTTCACTGGCTCTCGCTGATCTGATTGGACGGCGCACCGTTACCTGTGTCGACACCGGGGAGAGAAACAACGGTCGTATCATCGGCGTCTGTTCAGTGGGCGGAGTCGACTTAGGCGATCACGTCGTCAGCCAAGGATGGGGCCGCGACTGGCCACGCTTTAGCAATCGAAAGTACGCAGACGAGGAAGCGGCTGCTCGGGAGGCGAAGCGCGGACTTTGGGGGATGAGTTGTCCAGCGGATTTGTGGAGCGGGCGGGACTATGACTGAATCGAGATTCAGCCGAAGAGTGCGCAATGCCTACTGACAAGGAAAAGCCGAAGCCAAATCCGACGGTGATCGCCGCGTGGATAGGCGTCGTCATCGCCATGCTGACTGCAACTCTTCTCCTGTTGCAAAATACGAAAGCGCTCGCCGAAGCCAAAGAAGCCGTTTGCTCCCTTGTTGGTCTCCTATGCCAACCTTCGTCAAACACTGAGGGAAACGACACCAAGTCTGGTCACACAGTCAGCCTTTTCTTTCGCGAGGAAGGGTCCAGAAAACCGATCGACGGAGTGCGTGTTCAAGTTCTTGATTTTCGCACAGCAGAAGCCATCCCAGACAGGTCGGTTACCACCAAGAAGGGGATGGCGGCGCTTCAAGAGGTCCCGACTGGCGCTTACATCCTGCTCTTCACCTTGGAACGGGACGGCAGTAGTTACGCGGCTACTCGACCGGTTGAGCTCACCAAAGACATTCTGGTCGAGGAGGAATTCATCCGGGCCGCTTGGGAAAATCAGTCCGACCAGTTTGCCAATCCGCAAATCCCTCCTCCCAGTGCTGCTTTGATCTCAGCTTTGAAGCTAGGAGCTGCTCCCCCTTGGATCAAAATTGCCTTGGACGAGGTGGGCCAATCGGAAATTGAAGGGAGATGCAGCCCGCGATTGCTGGAGTACTTGGCCCCATGGCCTACTTTCACACGGGATGCAGCACAACCTTGCGTACCCTGGGCCTCGGCCTACGCTAACTTCGTTATGGAAAAAGCTGGGATACAGGGCACGCGTAGTCTGCAGTCGCGAAGCTGGCTGAATTGGGGAAAATCATCCGAGGTAGTGCCGGGGTGCATAGCGATCTTTTGGACGGGCGACCCCAACGCTCAGTCAGGACAAGTCGGATTTGTCTTGGATCAAGATGAAAGCAAAATCCTGATCGTAGCCGGGAACATCTCCAAACCCGTCGACCGTTACAACAGCGCCGTATCCACCTCGTGGTATCCTAGGTCGCGTCTACTCGGATGTCGTATGCCGGGGTGAGCTAGCAGCAGGCTCCCTTTGAACCGCAGCAAGTAGGAAAGGTTGCATGGATCGACCCTTGATCGTTTGGGCTACGAACGCCGTGCATTGCTCCAATTGAGGCGACAACCCTAGCAACCGCATCCATGTTTTACGCCGGACATAACTATACCCCCGCGCAGGGGGCGGGGGAGTAAGGAGTCGAACAGCTGGGTATCGCGTAGTGGCCTCCGCTAGATACAACCAGTTTTGAAGGTGACCTCAGCATCCCTGACGAACCGTGCTCAATCACTGCCGCACGGTGGCCGGGTCGCATTGCCTGGGGGAGGGTTGCTGATCCG
The DNA here is from genome assembly GCA_902826195.1 of uncultured Bradyrhizobium sp. Lineage (GTDB taxonomy): Bacteria > Pseudomonadota > Alphaproteobacteria > Rhizobiales > Xanthobacteraceae > Bradyrhizobium. Next base: position 6,151 of record CADEDX010000432.1, read on the forward strand.
AG
>CADEDX010000433.1:0-3445 GCA_902826195.1 uncultured Bradyrhizobium sp.
CAGCCGGCATTTCCGTTTCCGAAGCATGACAGACGCTTCCGCCCCGCAGCGTCGCGCGGCTTTAGGACTGGTTCACTCAGTCAAGGCCGGCAGCGATGGCGGACCATCTGGTGCCCCGCGCACCCAGGCAGCCTGAGGGCTACGAGCCGGGGTGCGTTCTACTTTGCATGGGGTTGTTTTCGATGTTTTGTGTCCGGGAGTCTGCGAGCTCGCGCAGAGCTTATCTGCGCGGCACGGAATGTCAGCGCTTCGCATGGCTGGCGATCGATTTTTTTTGACTCCAAACGATGCCACCTCGGCTGCCGCCGCCACTTCGGCGGACGACGCGCTTTCTGAAGATGGCTATGGCCGGTTTGCCAGGCGGGTGGGCGGTCGAGCTACGGCTTTCAATGGCCTGCAGCGAACCTGGCGTCCAGCGCCGTGCATCAGCCGGCGAGGCTGTGTTTGGGGGAGCGGCGAAGGGGGAGAGCGCCGTCTCGGCCTTGAAGGCGAAGCGCAGGCGGCCGTTGGAGGGCCCGGCGACCGGGCCCTCCTTGCCGGGATCAGTTCGTAATATGCGCGGTCTGCAGGGCGTGGTTGAACATCGCGTTCAGCGCCGAGGTGATATCGGTCGGCGAGTTCGCCGTGTAGAAGAAGCCGGGCGATGCGCATTTCTGTAGGCTGGCCGGGATGTAGGGAATGTTGTTGTTGGCATAGGTGTCTTCATTGCCCGCAAAGGTCGTCACCACCGGTGAGACCGGCTGATAGGGGATGTAGAGCACGGAAACGATGACACCGCGGTTCTTAAGGGTTTCGCATTGGGAGACGGTCGCCAGGGCGCCCTGATTATCGATCGTGGTCGCGCGGTTACTGCCGGACCATGAACCGTTTGGAACGCCTTTCACCTGGTTGTCTTGCGCGCCGTCGGTGACGAGGAAGACGTAAGGCTGCGGGGTGCTGGGGGTGCTGCCATCGCCGACGGTGCCCGTGCCACCGGAGATGAGGGTGTTGACCGAAGTCAGCGCGGTGGTGATATGCGTGCCGCCGGAGCCGAGATTTGAATCCATATTGGTATCGAGCAGCGAGGCGAGGTTGGCGGCTGCATAGTTGATGGTGCCCGGGGCGGAGGGAGATCCGTTGATGCTGGTGGTCAGCGGAAAATAGGAATACAGGTACCGAATGAACGGATAGAGCCCGATCCGGAACTGGTTGGTGACCTTCGCGGAGTTGTTCGCGGTCTCGAACAACTTCGTCACGGCGTAGCCGACCGCGTCGAGGCGCAACTGAATGCAGTTGTCGGTGCCATCCGTCGGGCAGGAAGAAACCGCCGTCAGGCTGTACGGCTTGCTCTTGGGGTTGCCGGTAATCAGCGAATTATTCGCGCCGGGCGTAACCGTATTATTCAGGTCGGCAAGCATCGCCACCGGCAGGCCGGGCTTCTGCTTCGGGATCGCCACCGTCGAGTTCTGATTGATGAGGGTGTTGAGCGCGGTCTGGTTAACGCGCGAATAGATATAGCCCATGCAGTAATTGTTCGTGTTGTACTGCTGGGTATACGAAGAGGTGCTGGTCGGGGGATTGGCTGCCGGAGCGGCCGGCGGCGTGACAGGGGGATCCTTGCACGCGCTGTTCTGCGGCGCAAAATGGCAGGCCAGGGTACAGCTGACGCCGGAGGCGGTTCGGTACTGGACCCAGTTGTCCGGGTTGATCCGGCCCAGCCGTTCCTGCTCGGCGGGAGTCGACGGCAGGCCCATCGACCCCGAGACGTCCAGCGTCAGGTAGAAATCGAGGTACGGCGGCAAGGTGGCGGCCGCGCTCGAAAGGCCCGATACCGTCAGCTTGTTGAAATTGATCACCCGCAGGAAGGTTGTCGGCACATCGACCGAGAACGTGACGTCGGCGGCGAGCTTGATGCCGGTCTTGGTAACGCTGATGTTGATGTTCGGGTTCGTGTAGCCGGTGATGCCGTTCATGTTGGCGTTGAAGACGTTCATCGCGTCGGTGACGCCGGCGGTGACGGAGCCGTTGCCGGTCATGACCGAGGCCGCGAGGAAGCCCGGCGATTTCTGCGAGAGCGCGGCAATGCCCGCGGCGTCTGCCGCTGATTGCAGTTTTGCTTTCATTCGTGTCGCCATCGAATAGTCCACCGCGCAACCGATCGCCGATACAAGGGGGATCGCTGCGAACGTGAAGATGATGGCGACGTTGCCGCGTCGGTCGCGGCGGAAACGGGAAAGAAACTGCTGAAGACGAATTGGCACGAGCGCGCCCCCTGGCTATCCAAAAGCGCGCGATCGTAGCGGTAGCCTTCCTAAGTGCGGCTTAATTCGATTGCCGAAAAGCCGGCCTATCCAGCAGTTGGCCGATTTCAGGCCCGGCGATTTAGAATTTCTTTACCAAGCAGGCCCGTGCTCGCGGCCTGAACGAGGAAGCCGTATCGCCCTGGCTTCAAGGGAACGGCCTGCCCTGAACGAACGAAAGGCCGCGCCATAGGCACGGCCTTTCGGATCAGTGCCCGGGACGCCGTCGCGAGCGTCCCGGGGAAGCGTTATCCGGCGGCGCGCAGATTGTCGGCCGAAGATTTGCCAGAACGGCGATCTGCCACGATTTCGTAGGAGATCTTCTGGCCTTCACGCAACGTTCCGAGGCCGGCACGCTCGACAGCGCTGATGTGAACGAACACGTCATTGCCGCCGTCATCCGGCTGGATGAAGCCATAGCCCTTGGTTGCGTTAAACCACTTCACGGTTCCCATGCTCACTGGGGTAGTCCCTTCTCAGATATACAAGTCTTAACCCACCCTTCGATGGGCTGGTGAGATCGAATTTTTGGAAGGGTCGTCAGCGTCTAAACCGGCTGTACCGGTGGATAGCTAATGTCGTCCGGCCGAAAATCGATGCACAATATTATTCGATTGCAACGTTCAAAACAATCCTGACGTGCACGATTTTTTGATTCGGCCGGCCAGCCGCCCGCATTCGCGCGCGACAGGGCCTGCCGGGCGCGTTTCCGATAAGGTTAGCGGTACGTTTACCGCCGGCGGAACTGACCGCCGCGCGGTGGCGCCCCGCGCGGGGCACCGGGGTTCGGGCGCTCGTCCTTGTGACGGAAGATCAGGCGGCCCTTCTCCAGATCGTAGGGCGACATTTCGATCGTGACCCGATCGCCTGCCAGCGTCTTGATCCGGTTCTTCTTCATCTTGCCGGCCGTGTAGGCGACGATTTCGTGTCCGGCATCGAGCTGCACGCGATAGCGTGCGTCGGGGAGGATTTCGGTCACCAGTCCTTCGAACTGGATCAGCTCTTCTTTAGCCATGGTGGTCTCCAGGTCGATCGAGGCTAGCGCTGCGGTCGGTGGGTACGGTTGGGTTGAGTATTCGGACGGCTCTCGCGATGCAAGAAGGCGACGCCCTGAATGCCCTCACTTTTCCCGCCTTGGCTCTTGCCGGCCTGTTGCCCCGGACGCG